>CAYMLN010000156.1:0-5985 GCA_964391045.1 uncultured Saprospiraceae bacterium | reverse complement strand
TCATCCCGGAACACCTGGAGGCACTCCTCCACCCTGAATTCATTGATTTCCATCAACATGACGCCATGACCAGACGTTACTGCCCCCCTGCCCAGGGCACTCAGCCGTCGGTAGAAAATATCGGGATCAGGCCCCGGGGCGACCAGCGCGGTGATGGGCTCAAAACGCAGCACCTCAAGCACTTCCGGCCTAACACGTTCCGGATCGAGATAGGGCGGATTACTGATGATGAGGTCAAACGGTCCGGCGGCAGGAAGGCCGTCCGCCAGAAGATCGGACAATATGAATTGGACCCGGGCCCCCAGGACAGCGGCATTCTCCCGGGCCACCTCAAGTGCGTCACCGGAAATATCCGTGGCAAGGACCTCAGCTGCGCCGGCAAGCGCCAGGGCCAACGAAATGGCGATGCATCCCGACCCTGTTCCGATTTCGAGGATCCGGACCGGGCGTGCGTCCATCTTCCGGACCAGGGCAATCGCCCACTCAACCAGCTCCTCCGTCTCCGGCCGGGGGATCAGCGTGGCGGGGGTTACGTGAAACCTCCGTCCGTAAAACCATGCATGCCCGGCAATGTACTGGGGCGGTTCGCCGTGCTTCATGCGCAGGAGAGCGTCCTCGATCTTGTCTTCCAACGCCCTATCCGCCTGAACGGGGCCGCGGCCTTTAAGGCCGAGGATCTCGCGCCAGGTCCAGTCGGCCAGGCTTGTGGCTTCGCGTCCCTCAGCCAGGCCTTCTGCCTTGAAGCGCCGCTCGAGGTCGGCCAAGGTCAGCCTAGCCATCCTGACAGGATAAAAAGGATCACAAGACCCGTGGCATATACCGCCCATACGCGGAGGGGAACGATGCCCGAGGCCGGTATGCCGAATCTCCGTTGCAGGATGACCAGCAGGATGACCTTCTCGGCCATGAATGCAATGACGGTGCCCCAGGCCACGCCAGGCAATCCGAGAATGAAGTATAGCGGTATGCTGGCCGCGATGTTGATCCCCAGCTCGACGAGGGAGACGCGCCATAGCAGCCGGGTCTCGCCGCGTGCGGTGAGCACGGTTTGAGGAAACACGACCTGGGTCAGGCCGAGGAGCAGGTAAATGTTGAAGATCTTCGCGCTGTCCGCGTACGCCGCTCCGAATACCCGCGGGAAGAGCAGCGGGCTGGCCACCATGGCGACGGCCACGACAGGCAGCGTGGTGTGCATCAGCCTGGTCGTTCGAACGCGCAACGTCGCGTGATCGTTGCCCGTCGCGAGCAACGGGATCATGGATGTGCTGAACCCCGCGGCCAGGGCGGTGACCCATGGAAATTCACGGGCACCGTACCGAAACACCGCGAAGGCGCGCTCGTCCGTCATGTGGGCAATGAGCCACGCGTCGAATGACCGGGCAATGCCCGCTGACACGGCAAAGAGCATGAGCGGCCAGGCGACCGGCCAAACGGCCGTCCAGACGGGCCGGAGGTCGCCCGGCCGGAAATGTCCGGTTCGAATGAGGAGCCAGGCCAGGCCGACAAGCGCGTAGCTGATCCAGCCGATCAGGACGCCATGGACGCTGTCCATCTGCACGAGGCCGAACCAGGCGGAAAAAGCGGGCCCGACCAGCACATAGGCCGACAGGAGGAGCGGATCAAGGCCGCGCAGGATCCCGATGAAAGGCGCCAGCCAAACCGGCACGATCATCACCTGATAGAGCGCGAACAACCCAAGACCCTCGAGGGTCCTTGCCCCCGCAAGCAGGGGCAGGAGAAGCGGACTGCCCATGACCAGGACGCTCATCATCCCCAGGCTTCCCAACATGATCATCCACAGGAATGAAGACCGGAAACCAGACGTAGCGGACTGCGTCCCCAGCGCGAGAAATCCCTTGAGCAGGGCCTCCGTCCAGAAGAAGGTGAGCAGGTATCCGCAGAGCATCAATTGCTCCAGGCCGCCCACCGCATCGGGGGGCAGCATCCGCGCGACGACCACCGACCCCAGCAGGACGCCGGCATGCCGGCAAACCAGGAATGCCTGGTTGATCCGGACGGGATCCCCGATCATCCGATCCAACGCTGAGGCCTGGGCCATATCGGCGTGCAAGATGCCGAAAAACAGGCAGACACGAGCGCCCGGCGGCCAGGCCCGGTAAACGACGAGTTGCCTTGTGCCGTCAAGCCGTTATCTTGGGTTAACCATGCAAGACCTCATCGCCGCCTTTACATACTATGAACATGCGGAAGAAAGCCTCCTCGCGCAGGCCGACCGCGAGCTGCTCGACCATGCCCGCAATGCCTGCGCGCAGGCCTATGCCCCGTACTCCAACTTCCTCGTCGGGTGCGCCATGCGTACTTTGAGCGGTGCCATCGTCACGGGAGCCAACCAGGAGAACGGGGCATTTCCCATCGGGCAGTGCGCCGAACGCGTGACCTTGTACACGCTGATCAACCGATACGGACGGGAACCTGTCGATACCATTGCGATCGCCGTCAGCCATCCTGACCAGGTGCAGCCGGCCGCACCGTGCGGCGCCTGTCGCCAGTTGCTCGCCGAATACCAGGCCGGACAGCCCGGCCCGATCCGCCTGCTCCTGACCCTGGCCCCGGCTGGTCCGGTGATCGAGGTGCGGGACGCCATGCAATTGCTTCCGCTCGCCTTCGATCCGAAAGTGCTCAACGGGAATCGCTAAGGCACAAGACACGCGCGGATCGCGCGCGACATGAAGCGGAAAAGGTCTTCTTGAAGATCAGGACTGGCTCTCCTGCTGCGCGATCAGCTCGGCAATGCGCCTGAGGTCGTCTTCCGTGTCCACGCCGACCGACGTATAGGCCGTCTCGAGGCAATGGATGGGCATTCCGTTGGCCAGCCAGGTGAGTTGCTCGAGCCGTTCCATGCGTTCATACGGATGCGGCTCCATCTGCTCGATCGCCAGCAAGGCCTCCCGCGTATACGCGTACATCCCGACGTGCCGGAAGAAGGGGCCCTGGCTCAGCCATGCCTCGGGCTGCAGGTCGCGGACATACGGCACAGGTTGGCGGCTGAAGTACATGGCATCGCCAAACCGGTTGATGACGGCCTTGACGATGTTTGGGTTCTCCAGTTCGCCGCTATCCTCGATCCGGTGCACGAGCGTCGCAATATGCAGGCCGCCCTGGTCGATTATATAACCGGCCAGCTGGTCGATCATCCGCGGGTCGACGAGCGGTTCGTCGCCCTGCACGTTGACGACATGCGTGACCATCGGGAAGGAGGCCAGCACTTCCGCGCAGCGGTAGGTGCCGGACGGCTGGTCGAGGCGCGTCATGATCACGTCGTAGCCGAGCTTCTTGACATGATTGTAAATGAGGATATCGTCCGTGGCCACGCAGAAATGGTCGATGCGCCCGGCCCGGGCTACCTGTTCGCAAACGCGCTGGATCATGCTCTTCCCGCGGAGCTGGAGGAGCGGCTTCCCCGGAAGGCGCTGCGAGCCGTAGCGCGCGGGAATGATCGCCATCGTACAATACCTGTTCATGACCGCATCAACTTGTGCAGGGACAAAAGTCCGCATTTTAAATAAATATTAAAAATTTATTTAATATGTAATATTTTTGGGCCCGAACCCAGCTTCACGCCATGCGCATCATCCTTCCGATCCTGTTCCTGCTCGTCGCCAATGCCCGAATGTCCGCCCAGGCGGACCGGATCATCAGGCAGGTGCCTGTCCATCATGTCGAGCCGACAGGGCTTATCATCAGCGAACCGATCCAGCGCGGCATGTCGCTCTACGGCATCAGCGGACGGTACAAGGTGAGCGTCGACGCCATCCTCGCGGCCAACCCCGACCTCGACCCGCGCGCGGTCCCCCTGGGTTATCCGCTGGCCGTCCCGCTGGACGCCGCGGCGATCACCCAACAGGAACCCCCGGATGGCGTGTACGCGATCCCCCTCAGTTATCGCGTCCAACCCAGGGAAACCCTTTACCGGATCGCCAAGGTCTACCTGGGCAGCTCGCCCGACGCCATCCTGGCCCTCAACCCGAACACCGGCGAATCGCTGGCCATCGGCCAGGTACTGCACATCGGCTGGTATGTGCCCGGGACGGGAGCTGATGCTGTGCCCGAAACATCCGCCATTCCGGCTGACGTAGCCGGCACCGAACCGACCGATTATACGGCCGAGTATGCGCGCGAAGGATCAACGATCCTGGACCAGAAAGGCCTTGCCTTTTGGAAGCCGGGCAGTACCGAAGGCCATTACTTCGTCCTCCACCCGACCGCCCGCGTGGGCTCCTACATGGAAGTGACCAACCCGATGCTGCACCGGACGGTGACGGCAAAGGTGGCCGGCCGGCTCAACGCGGCGCTCTATCCCAAGAACGTCGGGCTGGTGGTATCCCCGTCCCTGGCCCGGGCCCTGGGCGTGCTCGACCAGCAGTTCTTCGCCCGCTGGCGTTACGTCGAGTAAGGGCCATTTTTCGCATCTTTGCCGGCGATGCAGATCGCCAATACCGTTCTCGACACCATCGGCCACACGCCGCTCATCCGCCTGCACAAGGTGGTCGACGACATCCCCGCCCTCGTGCTCGGAAAGGTCGAAACCTTCAACCCCGGCCACTCGATCAAGGACCGCATGGCGGTGCAAATGATCGACGACGCCGAGGCGGCCGGGCTGCTCCGGCCCGGCGGGACGATCATCGAGTGCACCTCCGGCAATACGGGCATGGGCCTCGCGCTGGTCGCCGTGGTTCGCGGCTACAAGTGCATCTTCACGACAAGCGACAAGCAGAGCAAGGAAAAGATCGACATGCTCAAGGCGCTCGGCGCAGAGGTGATCGTCTGCCCGACCAACGTCGCCCCCGAGGACCCGCGGTCGTACTACAGCGTCGCCGAGCGGCTCAGCAAGCAGATCCCGAATTCTTACTGGTGCAACCAGTATGACAACCTCTCGAACACCAAGGCGCATTACCTGACCACCGGACCGGAGATCTGGGCGCAGACCGACGGCAAGATCACCCACCTCGTCGTGGGCGTCGGGACCGGCGGCACCGTGAGTGGAACCGCGAAATATCTCAAGGAACGCAACCCGGCCATCCAGGTCTGGGGCATCGACACCTACGGGAGCGTGTTCAAGAAATACCACGAGACCGGCGTCTTTGACGAGAAGGAGATCTACCCCTACATTACCGAAGGCATCGGCGAGGATATCCTGCCGGCCAACGTCGATTTTTCCCTGATCGACCATTTCGAAAAAGTGACGGACAAGGACGCCGCACTCGCGGCGCGCCGCCTCGCCCGCGAGGAAGGCTTGCTGCTTGGCTACTCCGCCGGCAGCGCCCTCGCCGGACTCCTGCAGATGAAGGACAAGTTGACGGCCGAAGACGTCGTCGTGGTCATCTTCCACGACCACGGCAGCCGGTATGTCGGCAAGATCTACAACGACGACTGGATGCGCGAACGCGGTTTCCTTGACAAGGAACTCCTGGTGCGCGATCTCATCCGCGTGCATGCCCGCCAGAAACTCATCGAGGTGTCACCGGCCGACAGTGTCCGGACGGCCCTGGGCCTCATGAAGGAATACGATATCTCCCAGATGCCCGTTATGAAGGAAAACGAGATCGTGGGATCCTTGTCCGAGAATGCCCTGCTCACCTTCATCCTGGAAAATCCGCTTAACCACGCCGACCGCCCGGTATCTGATATCATGGATGCCCCATTCCCGATGGTCGACGAAGAACTCCCGCTTGGCAAGCTGAGCCAGTATGTGACCCGACGGATCCCGGCTGTCATGGCCCGGGACAAGTCCGGCCAGCTCTACATCTTTTCGCAATACGATATCCTCCAAATGATCTGACGGATGCGCGCAATCCGATTCTGCTTTCTTCCCGCCCTCCTTGCCTTGTCGCTGTCCGCCGTCGCGCAGGACCGCCTGTTCACCCAGGCCTTCGTCCACCCGGTAGACCTGAACCCGGCCCTGTCCGGCGACGTGTCCGGCCGCTACCGCCTCACGGTCGCCTACCGGGATCAATGGCAAGCCCT
>CAYMLN010000155.1:0-6003 GCA_964391045.1 uncultured Saprospiraceae bacterium | reverse complement strand
CTCCGGTACACACAACATCCGTTAGCCAGTATATACTATATCCGTTAGCCAGTATTTGAAAATAGACGGTGAAGTATTCGAGAACAGATAGTGAAGTATTCAAAAATAGATGGTGAAGTACCCACCATATACACGGCGGAGTATTTTCGGATACTTCACCGTGTATGCCGGCGGGCCTTACCATGGATATAACCGGAGGTTTGCCGGGGAGCTACTCCTTTCGGAATTTTTTTAATATTTATGAATGGCCGGCAGCAAATCCAAAGAGAACCAACCAACAAAAAAAAGGAAACTTTTCAGAATGTTTCACCCGATATCAGGTAAAACTACAAACGCTGGATATTCATTCCCCCGTCAACAAAAACCACCTGCCCGGTCGAATAGGGAAGCATGCCGGCTGCCATTGCCGCTGCTACTTTCCCAACGTCTTCGGGTGTTCCCCATCGTTTTTGAATACTTAGTCCCTGTTCGAAAAGGCGGTCGTACTTTTCACTTACGCCCGCAGTCATGTCGGTTTTGATTACTCCGGGTTGAATTTCATAAACCGGAATGTTAAACTCACCCAGCCGGGCAGCCCACAATTTGGTAGCCATGGCAATTCCTGCTTTCGAAATACAGTATTCGCCGCGGTTTACCGAAGCAACAGTTGCCGAAACCGAAGATACATTGATGATACAACACGAAAAATCAGAGTTCATCTTTTTTTGACCGACCATGTGATTTGCAAACAGTTGCGTCAAAAAGTAAGGCCCTTTCAGGTTGGTCCCCAGCACTTCATCGTAAATATCTTCGGTAGCTTCCAAAATATCTCTTCGCTCGCGCGGGGCAATTCCGGCGTTGTTCACCAGCACATTCAGTTGCCCAAACTCAGCAACTACCGTATCGAAAATTCGTTGCCTTTCTTTTTTTTCCGAAATACTCCCCTGTGTATAAATAACACGCGCGCCAAACATTTTCAACCCATCCAGTACAGGTTGTACTGATTCCTGATTCCTGACGCCGTTGATAGCGAGGTCAAAACCGGCCTTGGCCATGGCTGTGACGAAGAAGCCCTTCGCGTTCTCGGGCTCATGCCTGCCTGGACGCCCGGCTACCAGGACGGAAAGGCTGTCCCGGTCCGGATGACGTTGCCGATCCTCTTCCAGCTCCCGAAAGCCAAGGAATAGGCCTTCCTCCAAGACACCAAGCTGCGTCCGTTCAGGGCGCATCCACAATAGGAAAAAGGAAAGGCGTCCGGCATGTCCGGGCGCCTTTCCTTTTACGTATTGTTTTTCAACCGCTTACACAATTGAATACAAAAACGTACGGAGTCTCCTGACAAGCGTCTATAACCCATATGCGTCATAATGGCATCCAGTTGATAGGAATTACGCCATTTTGGCACATAAATCGAGCTGGAACATCCTTTGATTCAGGTGAAGCAAACAGTCAAAATCACTTGAAGATGAACGTACATACTTGTTCCCCCGCTGCTGTCCGGTATCGCACCGCCTTCCCTGCCGCTACCTATCGTCCGGCTGGACGTCAGGCTTGGCAGGTCAACACGCCTGCTGACCAACGAAAAACACGTCCTGCGGCAAATGTCACTCGCCGTGAAGACGGTTACTTGCTGGAGATCGCCCTGCCGGGTGTTCCCAAGGATCAGGTCACGGTATCCGTCCAGGATGGATTCCTGGTTATCCGGCATAACGCCGAGGCTGCCCGGGAGACCAGTGGCCGCTATACGCGCAAAGAGTTCGACTTCACGGGTTTCGAACGCCGGTTCAAACTCCCGGATACGGTCGATGTGTCGGGGATCGAGGCGCGCTTCGAAAGCGGCATCCTGTACCTGGCCCTCCCCGAACGGAAACCGGAAGTCAAGCCGATTGAAATCCAATAACTACCCATAACCCTTAAATCATTTCATGCCATGTCTAACGCACGTTACCTGCCCATCATGCCGGCCGACCCGGTATCGAAATGGATGGACACCTTCTTCAACTCCACGCTCGCCCAGGTCATGGGGAGCGATTACACCCTGTCTTCGCCGGCCGTGAACATCGTGGAATTCGATGACCGGTTCGAGATGCACCTCGCCGCACCCGGCCTGACGAAAGCGGACTTCAACATCCGCATCGAGAACGGTGCGCTCGTGGTCTCCGCGGAAAAGAAGACGGAGAATGTCGAGAACACGCCGAAATACACGCGAAAGGAATTCAGCTACAATTCGTTCCGCCGGTCCTTCCACCTGGACGACATGATCGACCGGGAGAAGATCAGCGCCGCATACGACAACGGCGTGCTGAACATCAGCCTGCCGAAACGGGAGGAGGTATGGAAAAAGAGCACCCCGACGACTATTGAGATCCGCTAAAGCGATCAGTTTTCATGGATTGAGAAAGGGCCGGCACTTGCGTGTCGGCCCTTTTTGTCTTCAGGTCATAAAAAAAGGAAGCGGGGTGCCCCCCGCTTCCTGGGTGAATGTTATGCAAGCCCGATTTTATTCGAGGATGACCATCTTCTTGGTCGCCGAATACGATGCGGACGGATCGGAGGCGGATGTCGAACTCGTGAGCCCGGCATCCACTTTGTAATACAAGACTGTTTGGCGCGGCAGGTCACGCGCATTTACGGTGAAGGCATTATAGCCCGCCACCGCATCCATCTCCTGGCTGAGCAGCAACTGGCCGGCAGCGCTGTAGACGGCCAGTGTCGCATGCATGTCCGCCGGCACCGAGAACCCGATCTGCGTCGTCTCCCGGAACGGGTTGGGACGGTTCTGGTAGAGGACAAACTCACCGGCTTCTGCGGGCTCGTGGTCGTCAGACGCGTCAATGGCCAGGCTCAGGTCGGCCGTAACGACGCCGTCCTCCAACTCAACATACCCTTCACTCTTCGTCAAGGCATCGCTCAGGTGCAATTGCTCGAGGAGTCTTGCGTCTGCACCCGCGGTGAACACCAGCACGAATGCGGGCTCGTCGGCCGTGATGGCCCGGGCCTGTACATCATGCCAGCTGAAGGTGAAGAATCCTTCCGCCGCGTTGACGTTATCGGCAGTGACCTGCAGGGTTCCCGCCTCGATCTCCGCGAGCGTCAAGCGGCCTGTCTCCATCGTAAACTGCATGCCCGCAAACGCATCCTCATCGAGGAATACCGGCACGCGAACGACATCGCCGGCGTCGACGCGGACATCTGTCAATCCAAGTACGACCTCGGGACGGCTTCCACGGATTTCGACCTCCTGCTGCAGGTTCGCCTTGACGGACTGATTGACGTCGCCGACCTTGACGGCGACAAAGTCGCTGTTGACGGCCATGCGGTCAAGGTTATTCAGGAAGAGCTGCTCCTCGAACGGCCAGGGCTTGTAGGGATCCGGGAATACGAAGTTCTCCGGAACGAAACGCCACGACGTGTTCGACTCGAAACGGCTGGTGCGTCCCAGGATGAGCTTGCGGATCTCATAGATGTCGATGGCCGACAGTGATCCGCTGTTGTTGGCATCCGCGGCGATCAACTTATACGGGCTTCCCAGCGGCATGACGCCGAGCAGGTGGCGATGGATGTAGATCAGGTCAAGTGTGCTGACGCCGTTGCGGTGATCGTTGTCCTTGAAGGCCGAGACGACATAGTCCACCATCGGGGGCAGGCTGTAGAAATGGTAAGTCCCCGTCTGGTCGGTCGTGAAGTCGGGAACCGTTACCGGTCCTTTAAGGCTCACGGCCACATTGCGCACCGCATCTCCCCCTTCGGTCAGGACCGAGCCGACAATGCCGGCCATGTCCCCGTCGCACGTATTCGTATTGTCGAGCACGAGGATCGAGGTCGTGCAGAAATCCGTATTCCGCTCGTTCCACGCGATCGTGCCGTTGCAATTGGCATCGTTGCCGCCATCGGCCACCCACACGCGAACGGCAAAGACGGGACCGCCATTGGCGATCAGCGAGTCGCAATTGTAGGTCACACTGGGCACATAGTTGTCGGGGCTGAAGCTGTAGAGCAGCTGGTCGGCCGGCGTGCAGTCATCATAGCTGCTGGCATTGTAATCCTTTGCCCAGATGGTCACCTCGCCCCCGACCGGCATCACGACCGTGCTCAGGCCTTCGATGCAGACAGGCGTGGGCCGCTTGCAATCCTCGAGACGGAACAGGTATTCCAGCGTGGACAAGTTGCCGCAACCGTCCTCGATCGTCCACAGTACGCGGTGATAATATTGGTCGTCGCAATTCGGGCTGTTATACGGCAGTCCGCTCTCCCGCAGGGCAGGGATCGCGCAGGTCCGCGTATCAAAGACCAACCGGGCCGTATCCTGGACCAGTGCTGCCTCGGTACGGTTGACGACCTGGAGGTATTCATCGCCGTTGTAGGGATACACCTTCACGTCGTAGTACACACGCTCGGCGCACGTCTCCAGGGCGAGATGGTCAAGTCGTACATGCACCGAGCAGGATGTTGCATCGGGATCATGCGCGCCCAGGAACACCTGGTTGTTCTCCGGCAACGAAACGTTCGGATCGTCCGTACAAAGCACGACCGCACCCGCCGGCGGATCCAGGATCACCGGGATCTGCTGGTCGAGGACCTTGATCACCTGGATGTATTCCCAACGACCTTCCTCGGTCAGGGGATCATACTGGCACCAGTCGATGACCGTCCACGTCCGGATGATCTTGATGCAGGCCGAATCCGTGAAGTAGAAGACGTCATCGTCGTAGGTCGTGGCGACCAGGCTGCAGGCGTCGTCGAAGAGGGTCGGCTGACTGTTGAGCGTTTCCGGATTGTAATTGTCCGGGGACGGGCATGTGAGCAACTCGACATCGCAGGGCCAGATCACGCCGTCGTTCCGGTCGCGGTTGTTGCAGTCCGTATCCGCGATATAGAACGGCGCGTAGTCGACGACCCAGATGCGCTGCGTGCACGTCCCGGGGGCGATGCCTTCATTGCCGTCTGAAGCGCTGAACCGACGCTCGATCAACTTGACGGCACCGGCCGGTGCATTAGCCGGAAGGTCGTCGCCACTGCAATCATCGATCACGCGCACGCGCACCTGGAGGTTCACCTCACAGTTGTCATTCGCCCATCCGTCAATGCCCCAGGTATAGGGTTGCGGATAATCCTCGTTGTCCGGATCGTTGATCACGATTGCATTCCGGACACTCTCGTCATATCGGAATGCATCGTACATGTTGCCGAACACAGCGCTGAGGGGATCCTCGTCCAGGCTTCCATTGTTGTTACCCTCGCTGTCGACGAAGGTCCCTTCCTCGACATTGAACCAGAAATCACAACTGACGATGACATCCGCCGGACACTCGACCAGCGGACTGAGCTTGTCTTGTACCTCGACTTCGACCATGCAGTAGTTGACATTGCCGACAGCATCCGTCACTTCGAGTTCGACCATGATCGGACCCGCGCCCACGTCGCAGCATGCGAACGGTACGCACGGCCGGTGCACGGTGCCCCGGTCGCGGCTGTTGACCGGCGGCACGCCACCGGGCACATCGTCGATGCAGCCGCCTTCCGTCGTCCAGTCAAAGTCGATACAGCTGTCCATGCGGCGGGCGCGGAGCGTTACCGGGCCGCAATTGTCATACGATCCGTCATCGAAGACCTCAGCCGGGATCAACGTGATGCCGTTGTCCCCGTCATTGGTCAGTGTGACGATCGTGTGCGCGTCGCACGTCGCGACCGGCGGTACGTTGTCGAAAACGACGATCGTGAAGCTGCAGGTCGCCGTATTGCCGCACTCATCCGTGACGGTCCAGGTCGCCGTATGCGCGCCGGGCTCAAGCCCATTAATCACATAATTGCTGCCGAACGAAACAACGGTGCCCGACGAAGCCGTCAGCACAAAGCTCGTGACGTCGCTGCAGGCATCGCTCACCGGCGGCCGGGGCACGCTGACGTTGGCATAGCAATACCAGAAATCAGTGCCTACCGACATGTCCGCGGGGCAGGTGATCACCGGCGGTACGATATCCGTGAGCTTAATGGCCTGGGACGAGCGGATATGCTGCTGCGTGC
>CAYMLN010000154.1:0-6020 GCA_964391045.1 uncultured Saprospiraceae bacterium | reverse complement strand
AATTGCTTGTCGATAGCGCTAGGGGACGATCGCTTGCCGACCCATGGGTCGTGGCACATGCCATGAGCAAGCAGGCAACTGTTGTTACAAAAGAAAGTAAGATCATCGCACCGAATGCCAGAAGGCCGATAACAATACCCAACGTGTGTGAGAACATGGGTATTCGCTGGATCGATGATTTCACGTTTGTCAAAGAGCTGGGTTTTAAGTTTTCCTGCCGATTGTGATACGTTAGATTTTAGCTCGAAAGCGTTGAGGTGTTTGTCTGCTCGAATCCGTGGAGATGGTTTCTACCATATGAGCTTAGGTGTACGGGCAGAACGTGTTCTGTGGTTGGCCTGAGTTGCGCATCAACTAAGCAACTATTCTCCAGACGATGCCATGAATCTTGTCACAGACATCACGTCCACTTCACGCAGAGACGCAGTCCCGATGGGATCGGGACGCAGCTTCTCGAAAGGGCTACCATGAAGGCGCTTGTGGTATCGATAGGGCATAAGGTCAGGTTAGTGACGCCCTGTTTATGCACGTTTGGTGCTAAGAAAATTAACAGTGTTAGCGCAGCAACGTCACATCCCCCGTCCTGGTCTCCTCGTGCCCGTCGGCAAAGCGCAGCACCACGACCCACACGTACACGCCCGGGTTGACCGGCTCGTCCCGGAAGGTGCCGTCCCAGCCGTCCGTGGGTTGATTGGGTTGGATATCGGTGCGTTCGGCGACCTGGTTGCCCCAGCGGTCGAAGATGCGCATGAGCGGGATGTGCTCCAGCGCCTCCGGATGCGCCGAGACGAAGAAGCGGTCATTGATCCCGTCGCCGTTCGGACTGAAGACGTTGGGCAAACTGACATCAGTGGGGATGACCGGCGGATTGCAGGAATCATAAGGTGCGGGCATCGTGACGATCCAGACGACACTGTCGCAGCCATAGACGTTGTCGAACGTACTGAGCATGGTGCCCCATTCCGACATGTCGCAACTTTCCCGATTGATGACCGTCGTATCGGACGGCAACAGCGCGATGGACACCATCACCAGGCTGTCGCACCCGTATTGGTTGACCAGCATCTCGGTGAACATGCCGGCCTGATCGGGATCGCAGGTTTTCCCAATGATCGTGAGCGTGTCCGACGGCAACAGCGTTATGGTCTCGATCACAAGGCTGTCGCAGCCGTCCTGCGTCGTGTAGAGGTCCGTAAATACGCCCGCCGATTTTGGATCGCACGTGGTGTCGAACAGCAGTGTCGTATCGGATTCGGCGTAGGTGACCGTTGTAACAATCGTGCTGTCGCAGCCGTTGACATTCGACAGGGCGGCGTAGAACACGCCCGCATTCGCCGGGTCGCAGGAGGTGTCGAACAGGTAGGTCGTATCGAGTGGTAATACGGTCAGTGTTGTGCGAACAAGACTGTCACATCCCGCCGCGCCTGTGAGGGAATCGACATAGATGCCCGGCATGGTCTGGTACGCGCCACCGGCGAGGATGCTGTCGCCCGCGCAGATCGACACGGCCACGGGCGTCTCGACCGGATCGTTCACCTGGACCGTCGCGCTTGAAACAACTTGCGTCGCGCAGCCGGCCAGGGATGATAGTTCTACGCTGATCAGCGCGTAGGTGGTCGTGGCAGCAGGCGTCGCGCTGATCGTATGCCCCGAGGCAATGCCCGAGAGGGAGAGCGTATCCGGTCCGGCCACATACGTTATATCAAACGGTCCGTTGCCCGTCAGCGTGAAGGTGATCGATGTGTTTTCCCCCGCGCAGATCGGCGATGTCGCGGTCAGGCTGCCGTCAGGTTGTTCGAGCCAGGTGACCGGCGTACCGAAGGATATTGACAAACACGGATCGCTCAGATCAATGCCACCCGCCGGCAGGCCATTGCCCGCGAGCGAGGAGATGAAGTAGGTCGTGCCGGTGACGAGCGGCGGAACGAAGGCAAACACGTTCGTATCGCTGACGATGAGCAGGTTCGACGGATCGCCGGCGTGGAGGCCGTAGGCGAGCACATCGTCGGGGTCGAGGAATACGCCCGTCGGCGGGATCACGGTGACGGCATCGCCCTCGCACAGCGTCATGGGCGTAAGGTCCATCGTGCCGGCATTCGTCGCGCAAAGGCATTCGTGGTCGCCGGTGATCGTGACTGGCGCGCATTGGTTCGCATCCGTGATCGTGAAGGAATAGCTGCTCCCATTGGCGATCAAGTCGCTCGTGAAGATGGCCGGATTGCCGGGCGTGATAAAGCCGGGCACGGTGCCTTGTACCTCATACGTGGCAGGATCGCCCCCGCTGATGGAGAACAATACGACAAACGCCACCGACGTCGAGTCGCAGACCTCCGTGACGTTGGCCACCAGCGGACCATCGGGAAACACCGTCACGGTCAGCGTATCACTGTCCGTACAGCCGCCGCCGGAAGTGTACGTGTAGATCACATCATACGTGCCGGGTCCGTTCGTCGCGGGATCGAAGACGCCCGATGCATCGGCCGCGCCGCTCCATGTGCCGCCCGACGGCGTTGCAGAAAGTGTCACCGGCATCTCATCCGGACACAGCGCCGGGATCGCCGTGATCAATGCCTGTGGTGCGTCGATCACTTCGAGATCGGCTTCGCCGAAATAGCAACCCTGGTTGTCCACGAATGTGTACGAGACAAAATGAAAGCCGGGCCCGACGGCCGACGGGCTGAACTCGCCGAGTGCATTGACGTCGCCGTTCCAGGATCCGCCGGGCGGATCGGCGTAAAGTTGCACGAGGTCTTCCGTGACGCAGAACGGTCCGGGCGGCTCGATGTCGACCATCACGCCGGGCACGACCTGGATCGTCACCTGAGCGGAGTTCGTGCAGCCGGCACCGTCATTGGCGGTGTAGGTGATGATGTGCTGGCCCGGACCCGCGGTGGCCGGATTGAAGAGGCCGTTGAAGGAAATATTTCCCTCCCAGAAACCGCCTGGTGGCGTGGCGGTCAATTGGACAGGACTCGCTTCCGCGCACAGTTGTGTCGGGGCATTGATCGTCACAGTCGGGATGCCGAGGACTTCGATCATCAGTTCTTCCGTCCGGCTGCAGCCGTCCGCATTCGATACGGTGTACGTCACGATGTGGACGCCGACGCCAACGTATTCGGGATCGAAGAGTCCGCCGGGGGTGATGTCGCCGTCCCATGTGCCGCCGGGCGGATCGGCCGTGAGGACGAAGGGCGGCTCGTTGAGGCAGAGCGGATCGGGCAATGGGTCGAAGAAGATCTCCGGGCCCATGTCGTATTCGACCTCCGTCTCCGCCTCGGCCGTGCAGCCGTTGGCATCGGTCACCGTCACGGAATACGTGCCGGCCATGTTCTCGGTGAAGTTGGGCCGCGTCGGATTCTGCGACGTGGACGAGAATCCGGCGGGGCCGTCCCAGTCATAGCTCGTTCCGCCGGAGGAGGTCAGTTGTAAGGTCTCCCCGTCGCATATTGGCCCGTTGTTGTCCGCCTGGGCGACGGGCAGGGGATTGACAACGACGATGACGGTGTCGTTCTGGATATAGCCGCACTTGTATTCGATCTCGACCGTGTAGGTCGTCGTCTCGTCGGGTGTGGCGGTGGGATCGCTCACGTTGAGCGCGGACAGTGAGGGATCCGGCGCCCACGTCCACGCGATGCCGTTGTCATCGGCCTGGAGGTCGACGCTCTCGCCTTCGCAAAGCGTCACGTCGGCCATCGGCTGGAGGTCGGGCGGGCCGAAACATATGCGATGGATATTTGACAGCCCCCCGGTACTCGCGGTGAAGCCGTAATAGACGTTTGGATTTCCGCCGAAGATCGTGTTGACGATGTTGCCCGTGTACGTGATCACCTCGTCGTCCAGCGCGGCGGCCAGCGTCTGCGTCACGGGATCCCACGCCACGACGAAGCAATGCTCCTCGCAGTCTTCGACGTTGGGCAGGTTGACCGGGCCGGCGAGGCTCGTCGGCGCATTGTGGTCGGTGGAGCCGTTCGAGATCACCGCCATGTGGTCGGGTGTCGGGTCGCCGAACTCGCCGTTGAAGTAATCGTCCATCTCGATGGCGATCGACGGGGTAATGCCCTGGTAGCCGATGCCGCCGCCGCCCCCGCCGACCATCGTGTTGGTCGTGGCGAAGAGGAAGACGAACCCGTCCGCGCCATTCGCATCCTTGCACCCGAAGAACAGCGTCGCGTCCAGGGAGAACGGTTGCGTGAGATCGATCGTCGCTGTGGAGAAGATGTTGCCGGACTGGGAAGAACCGTCCGTCGTGAGTTGGTAGCACACGTCGCCGGTCTGCGTGGCGGTGCCGTTGATCACGTACGTCTGTGCACGAAGAAGTCCGGGGGCCAACCCGGCCAGAAGCAACAGGACGACCCGAATGGCGATGCGGGGAGAGCGGATAGCCGGTGCGGTCAAGTGGTGCGGGTGGTTATACGGATGAGCGATGAGGGGCTCCGAAAATAACCAAACGATAATAAAGGGGATTCTTTTTCACCACAGATTACCCGGCCCCGCGCTCGCCCCGCTTTTTACCATGCCTGCGGCATGATGTAAGAAAGTGCCCCGTTTCATCGCCGAAGCGTGTATAGGTTGAGGGTGGGGCGAAGGCAATTGTGTGCGCCCCGATCGCCCTGACGGGCGGCTTCGGGTCTGCAACCCCGGTCCCGATAGCTATCGGGACAGGCGCTGCTTTAGACAGTGGGACCGTGAGACGGCGAGATAGTGAGAATGCTCATCGCGGCTTCTCGTCTTAGCGGCTTCATTGATCGCCAAAGCCGGCATTGAGTTGAGTGGAGGAGGCGAAGGCGATTGCGCGAGACCGGAGAAGGATGCCCATGGCGCCATAGCGTCGTTGTCCCGATAGCTATCGGGATTGCGCGAGATTAGAAGCATCGTTTACCGTTCACCCCTTTTGCGCACGGAGAAAAGGAGATCACGGAGAGCATCCGTATGTGGTCGGCGAGGACGCCAACCACGGCCAACCATCAGGTACCGCTTGCCGTTAACCGTTATCCGTTTACCGTTTTCCGCTCATGCCCCATCTCCGGCATCGGCCCGTGGCCTCGCCGGATTCACCCCCATTGATCGCCGAAGCCAGCTTAGGCTGTGAATGAGGGGGCGTAGGCGATTCAGCAACCCCGGGGCAGCCACCCGCATTACCATTACCGTTCGCCGTTAACCGTTAACCGTTAACCGTTAACCGTTAACCGTTAACCGTTAACCGTTTACCGTCTAAACATCCACGCGCGCATACTTCGCATTCGCCTCGATAAACGCCCGCCGCGGCGGCACCTCGTCCCCCATCAGCATGCTGAAGAAGCGGTCCGCCTCCTTGGCGTCCTCGATGCTCACCTGCTTGAGCGTGCGCTCGTCGGGGTTCATGGTCGTCTCCCAGAGCTGCTCGGCATTCATCTCCCCGAGACCCTTGTAGCGCTGCACCTTGACGTTCGCGTTCTTGTCGCCGCCGGAGTAGTGCTCTGTTGCCGCGACGCGGTCCTCCTCCGTCCAGGCGTACGTAAACTGCGTGCCCTTGGCCACGCGATAGAGCGGGGGCGAGGCGATGTAGAGATAGCCGTTCTCGATGAGCGGCTTCATGTAGCGGAAGAAGAAGGTCAGGATCAGCGTCGTGATGTGGCTGCCGTCGACGTCGGCGTCGGTCATGATCACGATCTTGTGATAGCGCAGGCGGTCGATGTTGAGGATGCGCTCGCCTTCGCGCTCCTCGATGCTCACGCCGAGGGCGGTGAAGATATTCTTGATCTCCTCGTTGTCGTAGATCTTGTGCTCGAGCGCCTTCTCCACGTTGAGGATCTTGCCGCGCAGCGGGAGGATCGCCTGGAAGCTGCGGTCGCGGCCCTGCTTGGCCGTCCCGCCGGCGGAGTCCCCCTCGACGAGGAAGAGCTCGCTGCGCTTCGGGTCGCGGGACGAGCAGTCGGCGAGCTTGCCGGGCAGGCCGCCGCCGGTGAGGATGTTCTTGCGCTGGACGAGCTCGCGGGCCTTGCGGGCGGCCTCGCGGGCGCGGGCGGCGAGGATGACTTTCT
>CAYMLN010000153.1:0-6055 GCA_964391045.1 uncultured Saprospiraceae bacterium | reverse complement strand
GGGTCCGTTATTTTCCAACATGACCGGTTGCTGGTTTACCCACACCCCCATGCGATGCAGGCGCACGGGTCCTGTCGGAACAGGCGGCATCCCGATGATGTCCAGGCCCGCCTCCTGGCCAAGCAGGACGCGATCCGTGATCGAATCGTACCACATCGCGGGGCCGATCATACTGCCGATGAGGTCACGCGTGTACACATAATCCTGGCGGAATGTGCCAGCTGGATCGATGCGCGAGACGCCAAACGCCGTAGACACCCAGAGGAAGCCATGCTTGTCGGCGACAAGTCCGTACTTCGGCACTGTCACGCCCGGCACGTCGGCGTTTGCCGACCGCATGGTGGCCATGTCCCCGCGATCGATCATGAACAGTCCCCTGTCTGTGGAAACGCAGACCAGGCCATCCCGCGTGACCACGACATCGCGAAAGTCGTTGACCAGCTTGAACGGCTCGTGCGTGTAGCGGTCATACACGCGGACCGAATCTGCGGCGGGGTCATACACGAAAAGACTTCCCGCCCGGGCATCGGTAAACTTCGTGACGCCCCACACGCGGCCGTACCGATCAAAGGCGAGGGCGGCGATCGAGGCGGTCATACGCCCCTGGTCGATGGACCGGCGGATGGCCATGGCTTCCTCAACAACTTGTGTCCTCGCATTGAACCGAAAGAGTCCGTTGAATGTGCCGAACCACATTTGGCCGTCGGCCTCCATGCCGACATGATCCAACCACCGCCAGGAATCCCGGAAAAATTTCCCGGACCATTCGGTGAATGCGTCCTGTGCGAGGTCATAACACAGCAAGCCCTTCTCGTTCGTCCCAATCCAGAGCCTGCGCTGGGGGTCAAGGAACAAGGTGAAAACGCCGACACCCTGGAGGGCTTCAGCCAACTTGCGCGGGATCGCCTCGCGCGTGTCCCGCGTGAGATTGTAGATCTGCCAGTCACAATACGGCGGGGTAAACCATGCCCGGATGTCGCCCGAGGGGTGGCGCTCAACGGCCATGTTGTCGACCGGAAAACACGTGGACAGGTCGTCGAACCGGAGGTTCCGGACGCGTTGTTTCCCCGGATCGAACCGCGCGAGTCCATCCTCGCCGCCGATCCAGTAGACGCCGGTCCGGTCACGGAAGAAGCAGAACACGTGGCCGGCATAGCCCGCGTGCCCGCTTCGTCCGCGTTCATTGAGCGGCGTGAATACTTCCCGGACGGGGTCGAAGGCATGAAGTCCATGGAACGTGCCGACCCACAGCTTGTCCGGATCGAGGGGATCCGGACGGACGACCTGGGCATTGTTGAGTTCGCGGCCGCCCGGTGGATACGCGAAGGCAGTGAGGACTCCATTGCGTATATCGTGACGAAACAACCCGCTTGACCAGGTGCCCCACCATACGATACCGTCGCCGGACGCATAGCCGGACAGGACGTCAGGTGCCTTGATGTTTGCGGGCAGCGGATAGGTTTCGAGATGACCGGTTTCCGGCGAGAGCCGTTGAAAAGCCGCCAGGCCGGCCCACCAAACGCGGCCGGACGCGTCGATCGTCAGGGCGCGGACAGGTTGACGGTAGTTGACCATCCCACCTGCCTGTAACAACGCCATTGCACCGGTTGAATCCGCCGCAAACAGGCCGCTCTCCGTACCGATCCAGACGCGTTTGCCGGACGTATCCACGGTCATCGACGTGGGGTGAACGGCAAGCGATCCGTTGGGGCCGCGCAGATATCGCCATTGGCCGTTGCGCGTATCAAACACGGCGAGGTGCGTATTGAGGCTGAGCCAGATCCTGTCCCACGGATCGATGACCATTGTTTCGATAAACCTGCTGGCGTTGACGCTGTCCGGCGGGTCGGCATCATGGAAAAGCTCGAAGATCTCCCCGTCGTAGCGAATGAGGCCTTCGTCGCTGGCCATCCAGAGGAAGCCGTCGGATGTCTGCCCGATGGCGCGGATCTGCCGGATATGCAGGCCGTGCTCGGGTCCGTAGCGGTCGAAATAGAGTGCAAGCCGATCGGCATAAACGGCCGGCTGGGCGGTGGCCATCCAGGCAAGGCCGAATCCGGCCAGGAATACGAGTACGTTGCGCAAATCAGGCACTAGAAGCCTTTTTCCAATGATACGGCAAGCGCCGTGACGGTGGGCCTCACATGATGATGTCGGCAGCACGCATATCACTTCCACTTACCTTTACGAAAGACCCTTCGCCATGGATCCCATCAAGGTTGCCCTCTATGAAGATAATGCCGGACTCCGGGATGTGCTGAGCACCATCATCCGGGATGCCGACGGCTTCGAGTTGGCCGGGGAGTTTGGCCACTGCCTCGACATCGTCCGCAACACGGAAGCATTCCGGCCGCAGGTGATCCTCATGGACATCGACATGCCCGACAGGTCGGGAATCGAAGGCACGCGCGACGTCAAGCGACGATTTCCCGACGTGGAAGTCATCATGCACACCGTGTTCGAGGACGAGGACAAGATCTTCGAGGCCGTGCGGGCCGGTGCGACCGGATACATCCTGAAGCGGAATTCGCTGTCGTCCATCCTCCAGTACATCCGCGACGTGCGCCAGGGCGGCGCACCGATGAGTCCACTCGTCGCCCGCAAGCTGCTGGGCCTGTACCAGCAGCCATCCGCCGCGACGCCGGCCGACTTCGGCCTCAGCGAGAAAGAGGCGGAGATCCTCCGCCACCTGGCCAACGGCCTGAGCTACAAGATGGCGGCGGCCGAGTGCGGCATCAGCATCGACACCGTGCGCAGCCATGTCAAGCGGATCTACGACAAGCTCCAGGTCCACTCCGTGACCGAAGCGATCCACAAGGTTTATCACGGTAAAAAGTAGGCGGTCTCACATCATCATGTGACAGCCCGGATCCGCTTCTCCCCCCGACGTCACGATACCTTTACGGTCGTTCGAAAAATGCCCTCGACCATGAAGCGGATGATCATCTCGTGCGCAATGTCGGGCCTCCTGCAGGCGGGCCTGGCCCAGATCAGCGTGGTCGGCACCTCCACGCCGGCCGGCGACTGGGACACGGATTATGACATGGTGCAGGATGCCGGCAACCCGTCCGTGTATCGCCTCAATATGTATCTGGCGGCAGGCGAATTGAAATTCAGGGAGGGCTATGCCTGGACGATCAATTGGGGTAACACCAATTTCCCCTCAGGGACTGCCATCCTGGGCGGACCCAACATTCCGGTCACCGCGGGATTCTACACCATCACGTTCGATACGACCACGCTCGCTTATTCATTCAGCTCGGGAAATGTCGGCATCAACAACCAGAATCCCGCCGTGTCGATGGATATCGCCGGCGCGCTGGCGCATCGGTCCGCGCACCTCGATGTCACGAGCATGACCGCCGTCCTGCCTGCGAATGTCAGCCTCGTGAAAATGACCGGTTCGCCCGCAGGACCTGTCATGCTGTCGGGTTCGGGCGGAGCGGACGGCCAGCGGGTCGTCCTTCTCAATGCGACGTCGACAGATCAACAAGTGATGGCATTTAATGCAACTAATGTCATCCAAGCCGGCGAGGCGCGGGAATTCACCTATGTCGCGGGTGAGGGGTGGCAGCCCTTGTCCCCAGGCCTGGCGGCCAACGACCACTTCTGGGTGCAGGACGGGGCCAATGATGCCATACGCAATATCAATGCAAATGGGTTCTATAGCGCACACGGGTCACCTGTCACCACTGATCCCGGGGCGCTTCCGCTGCCTCAGGACGGGGCAGGTACCAGGCTCATGTGGATACCGGAAAAGAGTGCCTTTCGGGCGGGTACCGTCCAAGGTGCACATTGGAATGCGGACAGCATCGGGACATGGAGTTTGGCGGCAGGTTTTAATTGTATCGCCTCAGACCAGGCGTCAACGGCCATCGGCTGGTTTACGAAGTCAACTGGAGAGTCAAGCCTGGCTGCAGGCAGTTTGTCGCGAGCCACGGGGAACAGCGCTGTAGCCATAGGCACACAAACGGTGTCTGAAGGACAATACTCCTTTTCCGCGGGGCTTGGAGCGAGGGCATCAGGAGGTGGTTCCGCAAGCCTGGGTGTGTACTGCACGTCAAAAGGATATGGCAGCATAGCCTTGGGCTATAGAACACTGGCAAAAAGCTATGCCTCCGTTGCTCTAGGCAGATATAATGACACCATACCCGGATCAAGTCCGGAGGTATGGATCCCCACCGATCCCGTCTTGACAATCGGCAATGGGAGCTCCTACACGAGTCCCTCGAACGCAGTCACCGTCTTGAAAAACGGCAACGTCGGCATCGGCAACGCCCCCTCCGCCAAGGCCCCCTCCGCCCGGCTGGTCGTCGACGGATACACCCGACTCGGCACGACCCCGGAAAACGCGCCGGCGATCAAGATGAAAAAACTCACCGGCACCGGACCTGTCACGGACGGCACCAAGGCGATTGTCCACGGCCTCAACGCCGCCAAGATCCTCTCCGTCAGCGTCCTGATGGAATACGGCCTGGGCCCGGCCGAGACGATACCACCGAAGTATACAACAAGCGCCGGCCATGAATACGAGTACCAGGTGCGGGCCAATGACATCTTCCTCCTCAACAAGGCGGGGAACAGCGCCAACATCCACCAGCGCCCCATCCGCATCCTGATCACGTACGAAGAATGACCTTCAAATAACCCCGACGCATCCCGAAGCGCCCGAATGACCTGTTGCTTTCAATCCCACTACCAGATCGCCCACCTTTCGCCCGGAATCCCGGGCGAAAGGGAGCCGGCGAGCGGCCGGAATCGAAGGGTAACGGCATGAGGGATTCGCTACCTTAGGGGGCTTTTTGACCCGGGCTGGAAACCAAGAAGGGTAGGATCGGTTTTTGCATGTGCATCCAAACGTCTATGACCAGAGAACTGAAGCGATTTGTCATCCTTTCTGACCAGGGCATCGGTTGCCTTTTGGCTCTCGGGTTGATGCTGGCCTGCCTGGGTGTGCATGCCCAAACCCTGCCCCGGCTCGACTGGGGCACCTACCACGGTGGAACTGCTGGCGAAGCCTTCCGGGACCTGTACACGGACAAGGACGGATACACCTACGTGATCGGCTCGACGATGAGCCCCAACGGCATCTCGACACCCGGAAGCCAGCAACCCATGGCCGCCGGCGGCCCCGATGTCTTCCTGGCGAAGTACAGCCCCGAAGGCACGCGCCTCTGGGCCACATACTTCGGCGGCCCCGATGCCGACCAGGGCCAACATGTCACGATGGATACCACAGGCGGCTTCCTCTACATTTCGGGCTTCACGAATTCGACGACAGGGATCGTGACGGCGGGCGCCTACCAGGGCCTGCTCCTCGGTTCCACCGATGCCTTCCTGGCGAAATTCGATACCAGCGGAACCCTCATCTGGTCGACCTACTACGGCGGCAGCGAAGGCGAGACCTGTAACGCCGTCGCCGTCGATCCGGACGGTCATGTCACGATCACCGGCTGGACAAATTCGCCGGACAACATTGCTTCACCTGGCGCTTACCAGCCGATCTTCCGCGGCCAGCAGGACATCTTCATTGCCCAGTTTGACGGAAACGGGGCGCGACGCTGGTCGACCTACTACGGCGACATCGGATTCGATATCGGCCTGCAGGTGGCCGCCCTGCCCAATGGCGACCTCATCATCTCCGGCTGGACGTCGTCGGTGATCAACATCGCCAGCCCCGGCGCGCCGCAAAACCTCTACGCCGGCGGCACCGCAGATGCATACCTCCTGAAGTTTTCGCAAGACGGCAACCGGATCTGGGGCACCTATTTCGGCGGCACACTCGAGGAATACGGGGATGCCCTCTACGTGGCCCCCGGCGGGGATATTTTCCTCGCTGGTCCGTGCACGTCGCCAAACGGCCTCGCCACCCCCGGTACTCACCAACCCACAATCGGGGGCAACTTTGACGGCTTCATCGCGCGGTTTGATCCCATGGGCAACCAGCTCTGGGGCTCGTATTACGGCGGAAGCGACATCGACGTGCTCTATGGCGTTACCGGGGGGCTCGGCGACGGGGTCATCATCGCCGGGCACGGGCGATCCACCGCGAATA
>CAYMLN010000152.1:0-6066 GCA_964391045.1 uncultured Saprospiraceae bacterium | reverse complement strand
GTTCAAGTTCGCACACGCTGATCGGGTCCATCCTGGGCGCCGGCATCGGGTTCTGGATGGTGCACGGCGGACAGGGCGTGAACTGGGGCAAGGCCATGGATATCGGGATGTCGCTGCTGTTGTCCCCTGCGTTCGGCTTCACGGCGGTCATCATTGTCCTGTTCCTGTTCAAGTACGTCATCCGGTCGAAGGAGATCTTTCGCGACCCCTCACAGAATGAAAACAGGCCGCCTCCGCCCTGGATCCGCGGGATCCTGCTGACCACCTGCACGCTGGTGAGTTTTTATCATGGCAACAACGACGGGCAGAAAGGCGTGGGCATCATGATGATCGTGCTCCTGGCGATGATGCCCGGATATTATGCCCTCAACCCGTCGATAGACCTGGCCGGCCTCGATGACGCTGCCGCGCGGATGGAGCAGGCCGCTGCCGCCCACCTGGCCCCGGGAGTGAACACCCCGTACACCAAGCCCTTACTTGCGATCGGTGATCTCCGTGAACGCCTGGCCGCAAAGGGCGACATCTCGAAGGAAGAGAAGTTCAAGTTGCGCAAGCAGATCAAGACGATCGCCGCCAGCGGCAAGGCCCTGCTCAAGGATCCGGCCTTCCTCGCCGAGGAGAAGTTTCGTGCCGCGTTCAAGGCCGGCATGGACGACCTGGCGAAGTCCACCGATTTCGCACCTGTCGAGGCGATCTTGCTGATCTCACTGTCCCTCGGCCTGGGCACGATGGTCGGCTGGAAACGCATCGTAATCACCATCGGCGAGAAGATCGGGAAATCGCATCTCACCTATGCACAGGGCGCTGCGGCCGAACTGGTCGCCGCCGGCACCATCGGCATGAGCTCCGGCCTGGGCTTGCCGGTGAGTACGACACACGTATTATCCTCCGGTATCGCCGGCAGCATGGTAGGCATGGGTGGACTTAAGAACCTGCAGCGCAAGACAGTCACCACGATCGCGTTAGCCTGGGTACTGACCCTGCCGGTGACGATGATCGGCGGCGGACTCTTCTACTTCCTGTTTCACCTGTTGTTATCTGGCATCAAGTGATCGGGAAGAACGCCAAAGGTCGGGTAGAGGGCGCTTTTCTAAAACGACTGTAACGCCGTCCGGCTCATGCGACCAGCCAGCTCGCTGGAGGACCGCCAGAGGTTTGTCAAAAGGCGATCCAGGTGAATTCAAGGCCGTTCTCCCGGCTGAAGATCAGGGCCGGTGCGGGAAACTTGAAGACATTCAACGCACTCAGGATGAAGCGCAGCGGCTTGCTCCGGGTCTTGATGCGACTGAGGTCGACATCGGGGCCAAGAAACCATTGCCGGTAGCGGGGATACGCATCCGGTGATGCTGAAAAAGTATTTTCTCCTTCTGTCCAGGTATTCGACGCGGCGCCGAAGAGGTTCTCGGCGCTGTGGCCGACGGCAACATTAAGCCACTTGGGGCATCGGTTGGACGGACCCAGGAAGGCGGATAGGTTACCGGACAGCCAGATCGTTTGTGCGTTATAGTCTTTCAGGAAGCGTTCCGCAAAGGAGGTGCCGAACAGGTCGTCGGTACGACGGCGCAGGGAAGACTGGCCGCCGGGTATCCCGGGGATCGCGTCATCGGGATAGGCCATACCGTGTGCGGACAACTTGAGCCTGAAGCGCTGCTCGTCCCATATCGCTTGCTGGAGTCCCCAGATCCCTGCCCCCGCGGTATTGGCTGCCATATCGGACCACGAGAAGCCCCACTGGGACGAGAACCCGTCGAGCACTTCCAGGCTTGTCATGACGAGCATCGACGCGCCGATGCCGCCCCAGATGGATGCGCTTCGCCGTGCGCCGGTCCAGCGTAGCAAGCCATAGCTCCAGTCCGCGATGAGATAGGCGCTGAAGGCGTGTCCGGCCTTGTCCATCTGCATCCACTCCCCGCTGTCGTCGAAGGGATGAAAGGAAGTGCGGGGATAATCCTTGTACCAGGCGTCATTGAGCGCGATGATCGTCCCGGTATACAGGACCGCCCCGGTGGCCGCGGCTGTCCAAAAGCGGGTCCGGTCCAGGCTGTCAGGCCGGTCCCAGAAGCCGTACCCGGGCGATTGGCCGACAGCCGACCAAACCGTCATGAAGACGGCGGGGATGACGACGATCAGCCGGCGGCGGACAATTAACCTGATTCCCGGGCGTTTGGGCGACATCAACGGGTAAAAACCTTAAGAATTGATATTTTGCGGGGCAATTTAGCGGATTCAGTCCGGTCGCCTTTTCTATGATGAGATTCCACCTCCCGCTCTCCATGGTCCTCCTCGCCCTGCTGCTGTCCGGCAGTTCGCGACTAAGGGCCCAGGATGTCCACTTCACCCTGCATCCGATGGCCCCGCTGGCCTTCAATCCGGCCAACACGGGGAATTTCTACGGCACCTACAGGCTCTCCGGCCTGTACCGGGACCAATACCGGACGGTTTCGGGCAAAGGCGCCTACATGACGCCCACGTTCTCCATCGACCTGCCCGTCCTCCGGGGCTTCCGCAAGAAGGACTGGGTCGGCGTCGGGATGTTCTTCTTCTCCGACCGATCGGGCGACGCGGGCCTCATCGTATCGACGCTCAAGATCAGCGCGGCCTATCACCTTGCGCTCAACAAGACCGGGAGCACCTACCTCTCTGTGGCCTACCAGACCGGCTCCCTGCAGCGGCAGATCAAGAATTTCCAGGACTTGCGGTTCGAAGACGCCCTCGTCACCGGTGGAAGTTCCATCGACCTCGGCTTTATCGACATGATGAAAAAGGGCTTCCTGGACCATGTCGGCGGCCTGAAACTTACGTCGAAGTTCAACAAGACCGACGAGTGGTATATCGGGGCGGCGATGGGAAAATTCGGTCGGCCCAACTGGTCCCTCCTCACCCAGGGGAGCAGCTACCAGGTAGAACCGCGCATGTATTTGCACGGCGGATTTTCGACGGTCATGACGGACCGAATGCGCCTGTCGCCGAATATCACCTACCAGAAGATCATGCAACGCCCTGAGAATACGCTGGTCGTCCAGGGCGTCGTGGATTATCTTTTCGATCCGGCAAAGAACCTCGTCCTCATCGGCGGGCTCGGCTACCGGACCGGCGCCGGGATCGGGGATGCGCTGCAGGTCATGGCGGGCGCCGTGGTCAAGGACGTGCGCGTGATGCTGGGGTATGACGTCAACATCTCCAGCCTCGCCGAAGCCAGCGGCTCCGTCGGCGCACTCGAATTGTCCGCCCAGTACATCGGCCGGATCTACAAGCGACCGAAACCGGATCCTGTCATCTTTTGTCCCAGATTCTGATGATGATGTTGAGCAGAACGCTTTTTATCCTGGCGGGGATCCTGGTCCTCCGGACCGGCCTGTTCGCCCAGCCCCTCGACGAGGTGCCCGTGCGCATGATGATCGAGACGGCCGAGGCCAGCCTGGCGATCCCCGATCCCTATACGGCGCTCGAATGGTATGAGAATGCCTACAAGGAAACGCGTGACCCCGAGCTCGCGATCATCATCGCCGACCTCAACTATACGCTACGCGACTTCAGCCGCGCGGAGCGGTGGTATGAGCGCATCGTCGAGAAGGACCAGGGGCAGAAATACCCTGAGGCGGTCTTCCGCTACGCGCAGACGCTGAAGATCAACGGCAACTATAACGGCGCCGTCGATGCGTTCAATTTCTACGCGGGCCTCAATGTCTCCGACAGCCTGCTGGCCCTGGCCGACAACGAGGTCGCCGGCATCCAGCTCGCCCTCCAGTCGAAGCCGCCGATCGACCTCGTGGTCAAGAACGTGGGCAAGACGATCAATTACTCCTACACGGACGCCTCTCCCTGGCTCGATGCCAACGGCAAACTGTACTACGCGTCGATGCGCACGCGGGAAATCATCACCCTCGACGGCAAGGAGGGCGATTACTACCTCAAGATCTACAGCGCCGGCAAGGGCAAGGACGGCAAGTGGGACACGCCCAAGCCGCTCGACAATAAGATCAACCGCGAAGGCTATCACACGGGCAATCCGTCCATCTCGCCGGACGGCACGCGCATGTTTTTCACACGGTCCCAGCTCACGGGCAATAACATGTCCGAGAGCAAGATCTTCGTGAGCGTCGCAAAGGGGGACAACTGGGGCGCGCCGGTCGAAGTGCAGGGCGTAAACGGCAACTACATGGCCAAGCATCCGGCCGTGGGTTACTTGTATGGGAAGGAGGTGCTCTTCTTCTCGGCCGACATGCCCGGCGGCGAAGGCGGCTTCGATGTCTACTACGCCGAGCGCATCACGGACGAATCGTATTCGATCCCGGTCAACCTCGGCCCGATGATCAACACGACGCTCGATGACGTGTCGCCGTTTTTCCTCAACAACAAGCTCTACTACTCCTCGCTGGGCCATCCCGGCCTCGGCGGGTACGACGTCTTCCGGGCGGAGTGGAACGGCCAGGCATGGAGCAAGCCGGAAAACATGGGCGCCGGCTATAATACCTCGTATGACGACATCTTCTTCTCGGTCAACGAGAGCGGAAAGCTCGGCTTCCTCGTGTCGAATCGTCCGGACGAAGAGTCCCGTTCGGTGAAGTCGAAGACCTGCTGCGACGATATCTACGAGTTCCAGATCCGCGACATCCGCCTCGACCTGCTGGCCAGCGTTTACGAGGGCGAGAAGCCGCTCCTCGGCGTCAAGATGACGATGTTCGAGATGGACCGCGGCCGCACGGGCAAATCGGTCATGCAACTCAACGAGCAGATCAACGATTTCCAATTTCCCCTCGAGCAGGACAAGGCCTACAAGGTCCTCGTCGAGAAGGACGGCTATATGCCCGGTGAGTTCGAGTTCAACACAGTGGGCCTGGTCGAGAACAGCACGATCAAGCGGACGGTCAAGCTGGCCCGCATGGCGCCGGAGAAAGAGAACATCGAGATCGTGACGATCAACGAGCCGATCCGCCTCAACAATATCTACTACGACTTCGACGACGATAAGATCCTGCCGGATGCCGAGACGGACTTGCAGTTCCTCGTGGACCTCATGAAGAAGTATCCGGACATGGTCATCGAACTGGCTTCCCATACGGATGCGCAGGGCAATGATGCGTACAACGATGCCCTCTCGCTGCGCCGTGCGCAGTCGGCCAGGAAATGGATGGTCGGACGCGGGATCGCGTCGAATCGCATTGAGGCCGTCGGCTATGGCGAGCAGTACATCCTTAACCAGTGTATCAACGGCATCGATTGCACGGATGCCGAACACCGCGTCAATCGCCGGACGGAGTTCAAGATCATCGCCGGCCCGACGACCATCGAGGTCAAGAAGTCCGATATCGGCGACCAGCGCAACGCGACGGGCAACGTGCGTTCTCCGCAGGTGACCGGCAAGGGCACCGTGCCCGCCGGTACGCCGAAAGTCGAGTTGACCTGGCGCGAGAAGATCGTCGATCTCGGCACGGTCAAGAAGGGGGAAAAGAAGGAAATGAGCTTCCAGTTTACAAACACGGGCAACCAGCCCATCGAGATCGAGCTGGTGAGTTCATGCGAGTGTACAACGCTGGAATATCCGCAGTTCCGCACCTTCAAGCCGGGCGAGAAGGGCGGCATCCGCGCCACCTTCGACAGCGGCCAGAAAGACGAATCGGAGACCATCGATGTGGATGTGATCCTTCGGCAGGTGGACCCGAAGACCGGCAATCCGGTGACCTACCAACTGAAGTACAAGTACACGCTGGTCAAGTAATTCACGCCACCGGGGTGCCCCCGGTCACAAACGCCGCAAACCGTGTCGCTCGAGGCGCTGACCGATATGCTGCTCGGGCAGGACATCCTGGAATGGCTGGGGTTGATCACCGGCATCCTCTACGTCGCCTATGCGGCCTATGAACGACCTGTCGCATGGATATTCGGTATGGTGAGCTCGGCTTGCCTGGCGTGGAAGAGCTTCCATGATTACAGGCTGATCGCAGACGGTATCCTGCAGGTGTTCTACGTCGGCATGAGCGTCGCGGGTCTGCTGGCCTGGCAGGGAAACAAGGGAGCGGCAACCATAAGGCCTATCCGGACATTCCCGGGTATGACCCATTTGGC
>CAYMLN010000151.1:0-6068 GCA_964391045.1 uncultured Saprospiraceae bacterium | reverse complement strand
ACTCATGATCGCCGGCGGGAACATTCATTGCCCGCAGGATATAGTCGGCCCGGAAGTGCGGCGCCTTGACGCCATCGATATACGCCTGCCATCCTTTATCCGGACCGTAGTAGATATCGGAGAAGACCGCCAACTGATTGGTCGGCGCCGAAGTTTTATAGACGAGTTCATCCGGCGCATAGGAGGTAAGCGTGATCGTGCCGTCCTTGACGGGATCGAATCCCTTGACCTGGTCCTCGAACTGCTCGTGGACAAAGGCATTCATGCGCAGGTCGGCCGTGTCGATGCTTTCGAGTTCCTCGTTGTTGGAATGCACCATCCGTACATTTTCCACAAACCAGGCGTTGCCCATGGCGCCGGGATTCGGGCGAGCGACCGCCTGGCCCTGGTCGTCGGCCGTGATGAAGTACTTCGTGTTCAACATGTTGAGCACGTTCATATTGCCCTGCGCCAGGTAGCGATCGATGACGTCCTGGTAGCGCTGCATCTTGACCGGGCTGTACCCGCCAATGGTGCGGTGATGATACGAGGCCATCGACGAGGTAAACGGATTGGTCGTGATGTCGTGCACGCGGTAATAGAGGTCGGGATCGCTGAGGATCTGCCGGTCAGCCGGGCGGGGATCATACACGGCATCCGCCTGCCGCTTGGTGATGAAGTCCTCCGGCGAGATGTAGCGGCGGCCGACGGCCCACAAGTCGGCGATGAGGATCAGCCCGAGGGCCGACAGCAGCAGCCACTGCTTGATCTTTCCCTGGTGATACACCCAGATCACGGCGGCGCTGAGCAGGACCCAGATGAATGACCGCCACGCATCCGCCGTCAGCGCCGTCTTCCGGTCGCTGATGAGCGCATCGATGTTCCATCCCGTCTCGGCCAGTCGCGCATCACCCGGCGCGCCAAATGACATCAGCGAGCCGCCCAGCAGGGCGATCAGCAGCGTGATCCCGCCGACGATACCCAGGGCGATCCAGATCGGGCGCTGGAAGGCGCGTTCATGGCCTTTCATAAATCCGCCCAGGCCGAGGGCTGCCCCAAGGGGGATAAGCAATGCGGTGATGCCCAGGATCGAACTCGGCGCGCGGAACTTGCTCATCATCGGCAGCAGATCGAACATCGGTCGATTGAGCATCGGGAAATGCTTGCCGAGCGACATCAGGATCGAGAGCACAACGGCGGCCAGGAGCCACCAGCGGATAGAGGATCGGATGTAGAACAGGCCGAAGATGAAAAGGAAAAAGATCGACGCCCCCACATAGGCCGGACCTGCGGTGAACGGCAGGGAGCCGTGGTAGAGGGGCATGCCGAACGTCGGGTTGACGCCCTTTGACCGAAGGTCCTTGACCACTTCGCTATTCGCCGAAAGATGCTCTGATCCGCTGCCGCCGGCCGCGCGGGGTATAAACATCGCGAGGATGTCCTTGGGCCCGTTGCTCCACTGCATGGCATAGTCCCAATCCAGGCCCTCCACATGCGATGACGAAGCGCCGGACGCTTCGATCGGCTTTTCCAGGATGGGCTTGCCGCGCATGGTATCATGCGTGTATTCGAGGGTCGTCCACAACTTTGAGGCGGAGGCGCCCGCCGCCACGGCTACGCCGGCCAGCAGGATCGCGGAGGCTGCCGCGAATCCGGGCAGCTCCCGCTTCCGGACGGCATGCACCAGCGCGATGACCACGTACACCGCCAGGAAAATGGCGAGGTAGTAGGACATCTGCACGTGGTTATGGTAGAGGCTGAGCGCCATGCCCACGGCAAACAGGATGCCGCCGGTGATCAATCGCTTTTGGTATACAAGCAGGGTGCCGCCGATGACATAGGCGCTGTACACGATCGTCATGAACTTCGACGTGTGTCCTGCCTCGAACAATGACATTTGATTGGTCGTCAGGCCAAAGCCGACCGCGCCGAGCATGGCCGGCCAGTGCCCGGCCCCCAGGCAAAGCAGCACGATGTAACACCCGAGCATGGCGGCGAAGAAATAACCGATGGGTCGCTCGATGAAGGCCTGGTGCACTTTCGTGACATACTTCACCAGATTGTTTTGCTGCGGGGCGGAGATCTGGTACATGGGCATGCCGCCAAACATCGCGTTGGTCCACAGGACGACCTTGCCTGTCTTTTGCTGCCACGCGTAGGACTCCTGGTACATGGCCCGGACCGAAACGATGTCGGACTGCTGGATGACCTTGCCCTGCAACTGCGGGAGGAAATACATCACGCTCAGCAAGAGGAACACGCCGGCGGCCATGAGGGGCTGCAACAACTTGCCCGCATAAAGTTTTTTCATCGTACACCGCGATTGTGGCGCCCAAGATAGCTCAAATCGACGGGAGAAGAACCGCCTGCACCGCGCCGGACGCCATGGTCATGGTCGTGTCGCAGCGGGCTTACATGATTCCCGGAAAGCCTGAAGATCAACGACTAACCCCGTCCGTCTCATCCTTGAAGATGGCGACGAACCGGCGGCCGGGCACTGCGTATCCCCGGTACATGCCTGCCGAATTGAACGGCAAGGCGACTTGACCCGTGCGATCGACCGCGATGATGCCCCCTTCGCCACCTGCCTTGACCAGTTTGTCCATGACCATCCGGTCGGCCGCCTCGGCGAGCGATACACCGCCGTACTCCATCATCGCCCCGATGTCGCGCGCGACCGTCCAGCGAATGAAGAACTCGCCATGCCCCGTGCAAGACACAGCACATGTTGCATTGTCGGCAAACGTACCGGCCCCGATGACGGGCGTATCCCCTACCCGGTTCCAACGCTTGTTGGTCATCCCGCCCGTGGACGTGGCCGCCGCAAGATTCCCATGCCGGTCCAGGGCGACAGCCCCCACCGTACCGTGCTTTTGTTCAGCCGTTTGTTTTTCCTCTTCCAACCCCTTGATGTGGGATTGCCAACGCCGCTCCGTGTAGAACCATGAGGTGTCTACAATCTCAAGTCCCTGCTCACGCGCAAATGACTCCGCGCCCTTGCCTACGAGGAATACGTGAGGCGATCGCTCCATCACGGCGCGCGCCAGCCGGATCGGATTCTTCACGTGGCTGACGCCGCCAATGGCGCCGGCGTTTCGCGTGCTGCCGTCCATGATCGACGCGTCCAGTTCATTGCGGCCTTCGTAGGTGAATACGGCGCCGCGGCCGGCGTTGAACAATGGATTGTCTTCCATCCAGGCGACGACCGCCTCGACGGCATCCAGGCTGGTGCCGCCATCTGCGAGGAGAGTCTCGCCGATCGACAACGCGGAATCCAGCGCCGTCCGGTAGGCTTGTTCCGTCGCCGCGTCCATCGAGGATCGCTCGATGACACCGGCGCCGCCATGGATGGCGATCGCCCAGGCAGGTGCGTCTTGCGCAGCAGGCATTGGTTCAGATTTGCAGGCGATGAAGGAATAAACGGCGGAACATAAGGCCGCCAGGCCAACGAAGCATCTCATGATCAACTAAGGTAAGCGAACCGTGCGGACTACATTCCTCTACCTCGCGAGTTCTTCCCGCAGCGCGTTGCGGAACGCGCCGATATTTTTCTGCACCACCCGTCGGACACGACCGGGCAACAGGACAGCGCGCCAGGTGAGGGCCAGCGGTGCAGGAACCCACTCGCCGATGCGCATAATGGCCAACCAGGCCCACGGCAACCACAGCACCCAGTCAAGGGCGAGGGTCAGGCCGAAGAGGAGGACGGTCAGCACGGAAAACACCACGAGGCCTGCCCCGATCGACGTGGGCGTCTGGAATGTCGGCGCCTTGATCTTGCTGAAGATGACCCCGCGCAGGGTACGCCAGACCCACCCGCCGGCCAGCCACCAAGTCGCCTTGAGGGCGAGCTGGGCCAGGAGAAACACACGCGATGCCGTCAGGATCCCCGGATAAAAGACTGCTTCACGCATACCGGCCTGCTTCAGTTGCCGTTCATGCTCGTGCACATGCCGCAAAAGGTCGGCATGCAACGCTCGCGAATTGACCAGTGCCGCGATGCGGTCGACATCCACGGCGACCCGCTCCCCGGCCGCTTCGGCCATGAACTTGAAATAAACCGACACCAGGACGTTATAATGCGGTTCGTTGCCCGGTTCCTCAACATTCACGACCAGCGGCTTCATCGCCTGCTCCAATTGGCTCGTGAAATCCTCGATCGCGTTCCGGTCCTCGCGCGTGCCCGCCTGGACGACAAACGGCTCGCCGAAGCGGACGACCACATCGGTGCCCGGCTGTCGCGGTTCGGTGAAATTGATGCCTACCGGGAGCACCGTGAGGACCTGTCCGTCCGGGATGAACGGCAGCGCGCCGAACGCCAGGTGCGCCGTGCCTCGCTGGATCGGGCGAAGCCGCTTCTCGAGCAGCGTCTTGGCTTCGGGAAAGATCAGCACGGCATGCCCCTCGCCGAGCTTGCGATAGGTAAGATCGAAGCTAGAGGCATTCTTGCGCAGGTTGGCAATGCCGTCCTTCTGGCGATAGATGGGGATCTGGTTGGTCCAGTCAAACAGCCACCGGAACCGTGGGTGAAACATATCGCCGCGAACGAGGAAGTGCAGCGGACGCGTCATGATCGTGGCGAGCAGGCTGGCCTCGAGGAATGCGCTCGGGTGGTTGCTGGCCACGATGAGCGGCCCGGAACGCGGCACGCGATCGCCGTTGAAGACCCATTGCCGCCGAAAATACCGGCCCAGAAAGAATGCCGCCGACCAGCGGAGGATGCGATAGAACATGCCGAAAGCCCGAAATTGCGTGGCGAAACGCAAAGATATGGGAAAGAAAAGGTTGATCGTGATCGGCGGGCCCACCGCCTCGGGCAAGACCGAGGCCGCGATCGCGATCGCCCGCCATCTCGGCGCGGAGATCATTGGCGCGGATGCGCGACAGGTGTATGCCGAACTTGCCATCGGTGTCGGCAGGCCTTCCGCGAATCAAATGGCCTCCGCCAACCATCACCTGATCGGACACGTATCCATCCATCGGCATTACTCCGTGGGCCATTACCTGCAGGATGCCATGCCCCTCATCGATCGTCTTTTCGAGCGGCACGACTTCGCCATTCTCGCCGGAGGGACAGGCCTATACATCCAGGCCGTACTGCACGGTATCGACGACATGCCGGCCGTACCGGAGGCGCTTATCGATGAATGGACCCGCATCGCTGAAGATGAGGGCCTGTCACGCCTGCAGGCCGAAACGGCCCGTCTTGATCCCGATTATTACGCGATCGTCGACCGGCACAACCCCGCACGGCTGATCCGGGCCATCACCGTGTCCCTCCACACCGGCCGGCCCTACAGCACGTTCCGCACCGGCGGGTCCGCCGCACGAACGTTTGAATCCATCCTGCTGCAGGCCGACTTGCCGCGCGAGGTGCTCTACGCGCGGATCGACAGACGCGTGGACAATATGCTTCAGCAAGGCTGGCTGGACGAAGCACGCCGCTTGCTCCCCTACAAGGAACTCAAGGCGCTGCGCACCGTCGGCTATCCCGAACTCTTCGAACATCTCGAGGGCCGCACAACGCTTAACGAGGCGACGAACCGGATCGGCCAGGCCACGCGCCGCTATGCCAAGCGACAACTCACGTGGCTGCGCCATCACGGGGACTGGAACACATTCGATCCCGATGACACGGACACGTTGATCCGAAACGTCGACGACCTGCTAAACGCCTGAATACCCTTCAGGATTTACACCGCTCCGGTCCACCAGGCGGAGATGACGGCGACCGCCACGGAAACATTGAGACTCTCCGCGCCGAGGCTTCGATCGCGCGTGATCCCGACGACATTGGGAATGCCTTGCCGGATCTCCTCGGACACCCCCTGCGACTCGTTGCCGAAGATGAAGATGCCTTCATCGGGCGGTGCCATGTCGCGGATATCCGTTCCTCCGGCATCGCAGACGTAACACAACACATCGTCGACGCGAAGGAGCCGTTCGCGGTCCATCGGGCATACCGGCACACGAAATGCACTGCCCATCGCGGCCTGCAGCACCTTCGGGTTGTAGCGGTCCGCGCATTCCGGCGACACGAACACCGGGTCCAGCCCGAACCAATCCGCGATGCGGAGGATCGTGCCCAG
>CAYMLN010000150.1:0-6082 GCA_964391045.1 uncultured Saprospiraceae bacterium | reverse complement strand
CGGAAGGTCGCGCACAAGGAGAGCATGTTCGGCCTGTCGGCCGACCAGATCTTCCTGGGCATGATGCTTTACCCGCAGGAGTGGGCCGCGATGCCGATCATCCACCTCGGCCGCAACGAGGCGGTACGGGCCACGCTGGGTGTGACCGGGGACAAGGCATCGTTCAATGACTTCTTCGACGCCGGCGGGTCGTATAAACTGAAGGATCCCGTGCGCAAGGCCTTCAGCCTCGAGCCGATCGACCAGAGCCAGTTTGACAAGGACGTGGTCAAGGTCGACGAGCGCGTCAACATCTGCAACATGATCTTCAACGGGGCCATGGCGCGACTCTATCCGGTGGCCGGCGACCCGAACAACCACTGGATGACTTTTGCCGACGCGCTCCAGCCCAGCCACGAAGGCATGCCAATCCCCGAATTTGCCGTGCGGTTCCTTCCGGATTATGCGTCGGCTGTCCAGGCCGGCGTTGCCGGCAAGGGGTGGGCGGATGCCGATGATAAACTCGAGGAGCTCCACCAGTTCCAGCAGGCCAACGGCGGGGAACTGCTCTTGTCCCAGCGCAAGGTGGACATGGAGATCATGCTCAACAACATGAATGTGTTCTCCCGGCTGAGTCGGTATTACGGGCTGCTGGGCCTCGCATTCCTGGCCCTGTTCTTCATCCAGATCTTCCGGCCGGGGAGCAACCTCAAATGGCCGATCCGCATCGCTTTTGGCGCGCTGGTCGCCATGTTCCTCTTCCACACGGCCGGCCTCGCGATCCGATGGTATGTGTCGGGTCGTGCGCCGTGGAGCAACGGGTACGAATCGCTGATCTACATCGGGTTCACGACCGTGCTCGCCGGCATCATCTTCTCCCGTAAATCGACGGGCGGCCTGACGGCCACGTCCATCCTCGCCTCGACGATCCTCATGGTCGCCGGGATGAGCTGGCTCGATCCTGAGATCACGCCGCTGGTTCCGGTCCTCAAGTCCTATTGGCTTACGATCCACGTTTCCCTCATCGCCGGCAGCTATGGCTTCCTGATGCTGGGGGCGATCATCGGCCTCCTCAACCTGGTATCCATGATCGTCCTGACGCGGAACAACCAGGAGCGGGTCTTCCGGACGGTCAAGGAGCTGACCTACGTCAGTGAGATGACACTGATCGGCGGCTTGTTCATGATCAGCATCGGGACCTACCTGGGGGGCATCTGGGCGAATGAATCCTGGGGCCGGTACTGGGGCTGGGACGCCAAGGAAACATGGGCATTGGTCACCATCCTTGTGTATGCGTTCATCCTGCACATGCGGCTGATCCCGGGCATGCGGGGCTTATATCCCTTTAACCTCGCCTCGCTCTTCGGGTTCGCCTCGGTGATGATGACGTATTTCGGGGTCAACTATTACCTCTCCGGCCTTCACTCCTATGCGGCCGGGGATCCGGTCCCCATCCCGCCCGCCGTGTACATCACGGCTGCCGTGTTTGCCACGATCAGCATCGTGAGCTATCTCAAGTACAGGAAGTTCGACGCGCCGAGATATACCTGATCCGGGGTATCACCACGCATAGTCATCCAGCCAGCTGTTGACCAGCTTTGGCTTTGCCACGTTTTTCACACTCGTCTTCCCGCACCATTTGCCCTTGCCCCGCGCGGACGGAGGGCGGTCCAGGTCGTAGACATGAAAGCGCGCCGCGATGTCCTGGTGGGACAGGAGCTGACGGATCGTCCCCGACGAGCCCGATCGCGTGATCGAATCGTGGCCGATAAGCTGACGTGCGAAGCGGCGAACGGCAGAGATCGGGGGAATGCGGTCGGCGCCCGTCTCCAGCGCGGGCGGTGCATACAAGCCATGCCATACGTCACGGTCAGTGCGTTCCTCCAACAGGATCTTGCCCTGGTGCCTTAGGACAATAAAATGAAGGTGACGCAGGCGAAGGGGATTCTTCGGTGTTCGGACCGGCAGACGGTCCACGCGATCCTGGGTGAACGCAAGACACGCGCCGGCCATCGGACATTCTGCGCACGCGGGGTTTTTGGGGCGACACACGAGTGCGCCGAAGTTCATGATCGCCTGGTTGAACAGGCCCGGCGGCAGGCCGCCCATAAAGGCGGCGGCCAGGTCGTGGATGAGGCGGTGGCCGGCAGGCGTATCGACCGAGTCGGTCACGCCGGCATACCGGGCAATGACGCGCTTCACGTTGCCGTCGACGACGGGATAGGGAAGTCCGTAGGCGAAGGAGGCGATCGCGGCTGCCGTGTATGGTCCTACGCCGGGTAGTGAGAGGATCCCGGGATACGTTTCCGGAAAGTGACCGTTGAATTCATCGACAATGATATGCGCGGCCTTGTGGAGATTGCGCGCCCGGGAGTAATAGCCGAGTCCTTCCCATGCGCGAAGAACGAGGTCCAGGGGAGCGCGCGCTAAAGCGATTACATCGGGGAATTGCGCAACGAAGCGGCGGTAATAGGGTCCCCCCTGCTCGATGCGCGTTTGCTGGAAGACGATCTCCGAGATCCAGATGTGGTAGGCATCCCGAGGCCCATCATCCCACGGCATCGGCCGCGGATTGGCATGTAGCCAGTCAATAAGCCGCGGCCCGAACGTTGAGGACATCGCGCAAAGCTAGGACAGGAAGGCGATCACACGCGCCTTCGTCCAGGGTGTAAGGATTCCGGAATCAGGACTTGCGCACCTGGGCGCTCTGGTACCGCTTCTCGATCATTTCCTTCAGCTCCTTGCGGGCGAAGAAGATGCGGCTCTTGACCGTGCCCAGCGGCAGGCCGAGCGTATCGGCGATCTCCTGGTACTTGTGCCCGAGATAGTGCATCTCGAACGGGATGCGGAGCGAATCGTCGAGACTGTCCACCATGCCCGTCAGCTCATCCATCATGATGTTGGATTCCGCGGCATTGTGAATGGCGGCGGACCCGCTGTTGATGTAGTGGAGGTTCTCGGTCGTGTCGATGATCGTCCGGGTCTTGGCGTTCTTCCGGTAGTTGTTGATGAAGATGTTCTTCATGATCGTCAGCAACCACGCCTTGAGGTTGGTCCCCGGGATGAATTTATCGACATTGCTAATCGCGCGGAACGCGGTCTCCTGGTAGAGATCCTTGGCCTCCTCACTGTTCTTGGTGAGCTTGTAGGCGAAGGTGTGAAGGGGTCCGCTGAGGCTGGCCAGTTGTTGGTCAAAATCGGTCGTCGACATGGCACTTGGTTTTGTTGAACCAAAAGTAAAGGTTGGATGAACAGAAATCAAATAATGCTTAGACAAAATGACCATCTTAACGCAAAATTAACCATATTTAGTCCAAACAATTCTGTAAATAATTGAATTACAGGTTTTTATCAAATTAAGTTATTTTCAAAAAAATTTGAAACACGATGGGGAAAACCGGCCCCCAATGCCCGGTCATCCCCCGATCCCGGTCAGAGATTGTTGCCCGACCTTCCTATCTTCGAAACATGATGGAGATTGCCGTTATCGCCGGCGGCCCTTCCGCCGAGCGGGGAGTATCCCTGAAGAGCGCCGGAACCATTGCCGCCCACCTGCCGAAGGACAAGTACAGGGCCACGATCATCGACGTGGACGAAAGCGGGTGGCACGATCCCGAGACCGGCGCGCGGGTAGACCTCAACCATTTTACCCTGACGCTCAATGAAGCTCCGCCGAGGAGATTTGATTTTGCCTTCATCATCGTGCACGGCTCCCCGGCTGAGGATGGCAAGTTGCAGGGGTATTTCGAGATGATGGGAATCCCGCACAGTGCGTGCGGTGTCCTGGCGAGTGCCCTGACCTTCAACAAGCAGATGTGCAAGAACCATCTCCGCCCGTATGCCATCCCGATGGCGGAGAGTATGATCGTGCGCGGCCCGGTGGCCGCCGAAACGCTGATGAATGCCGGCATTCGACCGCCGATGTTCGTCAAGCCCAACAACAACGGCTCCAGTTACGGCGTGACCAAGGTCAAGCATTGGGATGCGCTGGATGCGGCCGTCAACCTCGCCCTCGAGTTTGACCACGAGGTCATGATCGAGCGGGCGCTGGTCGGCACCGAGTACAGCTGTGGCGTCGTGCGTGACGGAGAGCGGCTGCACGTCCTGCCGGTTACTGAGATCCGGCCGAAGGGCGAGTTCTTCGACTTTGCGGCCAAGTACGAGGGCAACAGCGAGGAGATCACGCCGGCCCCCATCGACAGCGACCTCACGCTGCAGTGCCAGGCGCGTTCCCGTCTTCTATACGAAGCCCTCGGATGCCGGGGCATGGTTCGATTTGACTATATCCTCGAGAACGGCATCTTTTACTTCCTGGAAGCCAACACGACGCCCGGCATGTCGGAAGCCTCGATCATTCCCCAGCAGGCCCGCGCGTACGGATGGACGCTTGGCGAATTCCTTGACCTGATCATCACCGACTGCCGGGCGAATCCGCATTGACCTGCGCGACGCCCTCCAATGACACGGATACATTCATTTACACCAAAATTTAATCGTCATGTCAAAATTCACGATCACCACCCGAAAGAACGGCGAGTTCCAATTCACGCTCAGCGCCACGAACGGCCAGGTCATCCTGACCAGCCAGGGGTATTCGAGTCGCGCCAATTGCACCAACGGCATTGAGTCGGTCCGGAAGAATGCGATGGACGAGAGCAAGTTTGTCGAGAAGACCGCGGCGGACGGCAGTCCGTATTTTGTCCTGATGGCAACCAACGGCCAGGTTATCGGCACAAGCCAGATGTATGCGTCAGCCGAATCCTGCAAGAAAGGCATTGCCTCGGTACAGGCCAATGCCGCGAATGCCGTCGTAGCCGACGAAACGCAGTCCTGAGCAAATCGCTGTTTATTGGGCGATCGCCTCGCGGATTGTCTTGCGCACGATAACGACCAGCGCGCCGATAAACCCGCCGAGGATCAGGCCGATCAGGATCTTTCTCGGCAGGGAGTAAACGACCGGCCGGAGCGGATAGACCGGCGCGTCGATGACCTGGATGAACGGCGTCTTGTTGCGCAGCGCGAAATCAGCCACTTCGGTGTTCTTGGCGACTTCCGTGTAGATCGCGGCAAGTGCGGTGATCTCGCGTTGCAACCGCATTTCTGTTATCTGGTCGGTGCGGAAAACAAGGCCGCGGCCCCGGTCCTTGAAGCTGGCCAGCTGGTATTCTGCTGACCGCAGGACCGTCATCACGGAGTCGCGCTTGGCGCTGACGATCCGGTAGGTCTTGAGTTGTTTTTCGATGGCCTTATTGACGTAGTAATTGCTCAGTGACTCGAAGAGTCCCTGGGCCAGTTCGAAGGACAACACTTCATGGGTCGTCGCAGCCGTAAGGGACATGATGTTGGAGTCCTCGTTGTAATCCGCCGTGACCAATGCTTTTTTGGGCTTTTCCGGCGGCCCCACGACCAGTTCATAGAGCGCGACCAACCGATCATTCTCGTCGCGTCCGAACGCCGGCAGGCTGTCGTGCGTGAACCGGAATTCCTTGTCGTCGATCCGGTCAAGCTTGTATTCCCTGAGCAGTCCGTTGGCCAGGTAATCGGTTTGTCCGTCGATCGTCACCCGTTTGAAGAAGGCGTCCTGGATGACCCGTCTCGACTTGCTCAGCGCGAGGATCTTGTCCAGGTTGTACCGGGTGGGCCGCACGCCCCCGAGGCCGAACTGCCCGAGCAGGCTGGTCAAGCCACCGCCCGCGCCGGCTTCGTCCTCATCCACGCTGAAGGTGATGGTCGCGGGGTAAACCGGCGTGTAGGAAAACCATGTGTATGACATGATCGCGGCTCCGAGCAGGGCCAGGGCGATCGGCAGTTTTTTCTGCCGCCACACCTCATCGATCCATTCGCGAACCTTGCGAATCAATTCACCCAGGGTGATCTCGTCGCGATCGTCCAGCACTTGTTTTTCCATGCGGTCAGCCGGTGATCAGTTTCATCAGGTATTGCCCATATCCGCTCTTGAGCAACAACCGGGCCTGTTCTTCGAGTTGCTCGCGGCCGATAAAGCCCATCCGGTACGCCACCTCTTCGATACAACCGATCTTGAGGCCCTGCCGCTTCTCGATGATGCGGACAAACTCGGTCGCGTCGTGCAGGCTGTCGAACG
>CAYMLN010000149.1:0-6083 GCA_964391045.1 uncultured Saprospiraceae bacterium | reverse complement strand
GTTTACCGCGACGCATCATGCGAATTCCGCCTTCTTCGACGATGCGGCCGTGCGGGTGGCTTACCAGCTTTTCGAAGAGAGCCGGTACGATCGCGACTTCCAGGATAATGAGCGGCATGCGCGTGTAGAGCAAGTCGATGCCTGGTCGGTCAATCTCGACTTTGCCAAGAAGTTTGCCTCGGGTCTCCAACTCTATTACGGCCTGGAGACCGTGCTCAATGTCGTGGACTCGAAGGGCGAGGACCAGGATATCCTGACCGGCGAATCTGTGCCGGGTCCGAGTCGTTACCCGCAGGCCGACTGGGCATCCTACGGTGCATACGCCCAGGTACAAAAACGGTACAATAGCCGATGGCTCCTGCAGGCCGGCGCGCGTTTGGCCGGTGCGGAGATCGATGCGGTCTTCGATACGACGTTCTATCCGTTTCCCTACACGACGGCCGACCTGGCCTCCGGGGCGTTGACGGGATCGCTCGGGACGACCTTCACGCCCAACGATGCGTGGACCCTGCGGGCCAACCTGTCGACCGGGTACCGGGCGCCCAATGTCGACGATATGGGCAAGGTCTTCGATTCCGAACCAGGTACCGTCATCGTGCCCAACCCGGACCTGAAGGCTGAGTATGCCTGGAATGCGGAAGCCGGCGCCGCCTGGCGCATCGGCCGCGTGACGCTCAATGCCACGGCCTACTACACCTTGCTCTCCAATGCCATGGTGCGCCGGCCTTTTACGCTCAACGGGATGGACAGCATCTCTTACGACGGCGAACTGAGCGAAGTGATGGCCATCCAGAATGCGGCGAAGGCGACTGTCTATGGCCTCCAGGGCGGCGTTGACATTGACTTTGGATCCGGATTCTATGCTTCAGCCGACATCAACTACCAGGTCGGCGAAGAGGAACTCGATGACGGTTCGACCGCACCGTCTCGTCATGCCCCACCGGTCTTTGGTCGCGTTGAGTTGGGCTACGCCCTCGACCGCCTCCGCCTCGTGGCTAATGTGCAGTTCAGCGGGAAGAAGGATTTCGACGACCTCGCCCCCGAAGAGCAGGATAAGCCGGAGATCTACGCGATCGACGACCTCGGCCGGCCCTGGTCACCCGCCTGGACGACGGTCAACCTGCGGGCGATGTATTCGATCGAAGGGAAGTTCACGTTTACGGCAGGGCTCGAGAACATCCTCGATGTCCGCTACCGGCCATACAGCTCAGGCATTGTGGCGCCGGGGCGGAATGCGACGCTGGCTGTGCAAGTGGCGTTTTAAACGGTAAACGGTAAACGGTAAACGGCGAACGGTAAACATCAAAAAGGATAACGAAGATTGGCCGTGGTTGGCGTCCGCCCTTGGTCGCCATAGCCAAAGGCGGCGGCGATTCGCCGACCACATACGGATTGTCTCCGTGATCTCCGACCCTCCATGCGAGAATGCCAAACGGTGAACGGGATAAAGTAAACGGTTGACGGTAAGCGGTAAAAGGTGAAGCGCTTGGGTCAAGACATGGTGCAATGATCCTTTATCTGGCCTTCAATTTCTTGTGGGAAAAATACTCCTCTGCCCTCTGCCCTTTGCCCTCTGCCTTCCTGGCATGGACGTTGCCGAAGGCATAATAGATTATTCATAATGCGTCTCGATGATCCGATCGACAAAGGGTAGCGCTGCAATTGCATTAAGTCGCTTTTTCCAGTCCGGATGATGCGTCGTGGAAATGCACAGCCACTGCGTCGGCGAGCATCCGATCCGCCCGCGGGACTGCTTCATGAGCCTTACGTCGGGATCGATCTTTCGCACGTCCGCTTCGGCGGCGGGGGTAGCGGGGATACAGTATTCGTAGTCGAGGGCGACCTCTCCGTTGCGCAGGCCGCTGGCATCGAGGGTGGAGATGTCGAAGCCGATCTTCTGTTTCATCGCGTCATGGGAATGCCTCGTGCATTGCGTGGTGGTGACGGAAAGGACCAGGAGCATGACCCAACTAAGAGATCGGCGTGTGGACGTGTGCATATGGGGAAAACGTGGCTTTCCCGAAGATATGATGTGGCGGGGTCCGTTAGTGCAGGAAAAGGAAAAGGATCCCGGTCAGGATCAGGATGCCGCCGGAGATAAGCCCTGAATTGTGCTCCAGCTTATGCCAGTCCATCTTCCGGAGGCCGTGGAAGGCGAGCCAGGCAAACAGCGTCATCCCGATGGCGGATGCGGCCGTGTAGATGAGGGCCATGATGAGCGTCAGCACCATGCTTTCCGTGCCCCCGACGAGGAAGAGTGCGCCGACCTCGAGGCATGGCGACATGAACATCGCCAGCAGCAATGAACCGACGACGTAGCCGGTGCCTTTCTTCGGCGTGACCTCGATGTCGGGGAGGTGGAAGTGATGGTGGTGCTGGTGGCGCCAGATGAAGTACACCCCGATGCTGATGAGGATGGTCGCGGCGATATAGGGGAATACCGGCACGACCGTGTCGAGTTGCCTGCCGCCATACGCCAGCAGCAACCCGATGATCACCGTGCTCAGCGAATGGGCAACCGCCGCGAGCATCGTGATGCCGGCGGTACGCTTGTCATCCCATTGCAGCCTGCGCCCGATGGCCACCACGGGGAGCCAGTGATTGGGCAGGATGGCGTGCAGGGCGCTGATGGCGAGGACGCTGATGAAGAGGTGGAGGGAGTCCTGGAGCATTAATCGACAAAGGTAGCAGTTTTCATGGGGCTTGCTTGTCGGTGCGGGATCGCAGGGTGACAGGGGGACAGGGGAACAGGAGGACAGGGAGACAGGAGGATAGGGAGACCAGGACGATAAGGAGAAGAGATAGTCAAATTGGATTTTCGGTTGGCACAGCGGGTTCGGGGAGACGCAACGGGATAGATCAGTTCGGCGTATCATGTTCGGCGTGTCATTTTCATGGGCGCCTGGACGCATGCCCTTGCACAGTTGAGGCGGCTTGCCCCGTGTCAATCAATCCGTTCCTTCCGGATGTTGATACTGCCATTGGATTTGCTGTTTTCGCAAAAGACAGTCGGTCCCCGGTAGTGGAACCGGAGACCGACTTGCGAGGTTGTGGTGATTTAGGAAGATTTCGCTTCGCGCCGATGGCTAGATCTTGATCGCCTTAAGATGAAAGGTGATATGCCCGTCATGCAGGATAAACCAATACGTGCCCGGCCCAGCGATTTCGGAAAGTGTAACGGTGTGCTGATGGGATGTGACTGTCTCCTGTTGGAGAAGCTTGCCCATCGCATTGCAGATGTAGAGTTTGACCGGCTCTTCAGGCAACCGGGGCAGGGTGAGTGTGAATGTCCCGACGGAAGGATTTGGCGTCAACGTGGCCGCGAATGACTTGTGTCCGTCATGGATCTTTCCGCCGAGATCCGTCCATGAAGCCTGTCCGTCAAGGATTCGGGTCGACTGCTCCTCCCCTTGTTCCTGGCCATTAGCAGGGCTGGCCATGGCCGGAGGTGGGCACTGACTGGCATTGCAGGGTCCCAAGTAATCGCCATGATTCAGGTGGGCTTGGGCGGCATTGTAGCTCAGGCATAGGGTCACGCACTGGCCTTGTCCGTTCATGTGTGATACGAACAGTTTGTTAGTCCCGCACTTCCATTCGGCGGGGAGGTCGGCGTATGCAGGCAGCACGGCACAGTCGGGTTGGCCATCGTCGTTGTTGTCGATCCCGTCATCGCCGCCGGGGCAGGCATCGCAGGCATCCCCGACGCCGTCGCAATCGCTATCCGCCTGGTCCGGATTTTCAGTGGCCGGACAGTTGTCGATATCATCCTCGATACCGTCCCCATCGCCGTCGTTGATCGCGCAGGACAGTCCGTCATCGATGAGCCCGTCGCAGTCGTCATCGATGCCGTTGCACACCTCAGCGCCGGGGTGGATATCCGCGTCATCGTCATGGCAGTCCAGGTCATTGGAAACGAAGCCTGCCGGCGGATAGCACGCTGTCTGCTCAGTGGCCGGATCCCCGTAGCCATCCCCGTCTGCATCGGCATACCACACGGCCTGGTCGGTCACGTCCGGGTCTGCATCGTCCGTCAACCCGTCACAATCGTCGTCGAGACTATTACAGATTTCGACAGCGCCGGGATGAATCGCAGGGTCAGCGTCGTTGCAGTCCCCGGCGGTAGCCACATAGCCGGATGGAGGCATACAGGCCATGATGACGGCAGCGACGTCTCCATGCCCGTCGGCGTCGGCATCCGCATAGAACGGGATGAGTACCCCTTCGTCCACCTCGCCATTGCAATTGTTGTCAATGCCGTCGCACAGTTCAGGGGCGCCCGGATAAGTCGTAGCATCGGCATCGTCGCAGTCCGTATCGTCGAGCACGTAGCCAACGGGCGGCCCGTCGCACGTGCTGACGAATAGTGTCGGGTCGCCCAGTCCGTCGCCGTCCACATCCGTGTAATAGACGACAAAGACCAGGGTGTTGTCCACGAGCCCGTCGCAGTTATCGTCCAAGCCATTGCACACTTCCGGATGGGCAGGATTGATGTTCGGGTCCGTGTCGTCGCAGTCGTTGGCATTGCCGGCGTAGCCGGCCGGCGGCGCACAAGCCTCGACGGTCGGACCTGCAGGGTCGCCGTACCCGTCATTGTCCGCATCGCTGTAAAACGTACTCATGACGTTTTCATCGACCAGTCCGTCCGAATCGTCGTCGATGCCGTTGCAAAGTTCCGGCATGCCGGGATTCATGGCTGGATTGCCGTCGTCGGAGTCGAAGTAATTGCCTTCGCCACCGCCGTTGCCTCCCCCCTCGCCACCGCCGTTGCCTCCACCTTCGCCACCACCATACGGTCCATTGCCGTACGGTGTTACGAAGCCGGGATCGGGAACACCGAAGCAGGTCGTGATCGAGATGGCCGGATTCCCATAACCGTCCCCGTCCGCATCCTGGTAGTAGGTGTAGGTCGGCAGGCCGTCATCCGGCGTGCCGTCGCAATCGTCATCGAGCAGGTTGCAAACTTCCGGTGCCGATGGGTTGATGTCGACATCCGCATCATTGCAGTCGTCATTGTTGTCGATGTAGCCGATCGGCGCTTCACAAGCCCAGGCAGCGCCTGAGAGTGCGCTTCCGAAACCATCGTTGTCGTTGTCTGCAAAATACATCGTCTGCACGCCTTCGTCGACCTCGCCATCACAGTCGTCATCGATGCCGTTGCAGAATTCCGGTGCGCCGGGGTGGCGGGTTTCATCACCATCGTCGCAGTCCGTAGCATTGTCGACATAGCCGGGCGGGGCAAGGCACGCCAGCAGGGTTACCGCCGCGGCGCCGTGTCCATCCCCGTCCGTGTCTGCATACCAGGTCGTTCGCCCGGCGATTTCCGGGTCCGCATCGTCGACGAGGCCGTCGCAATCGTCGTCAAGGGCATTGCACACCTCTCCGGCGCCGGGGTGGATGGCCGGGTCGCTGTCGTTGCAGTCGACGCTTGCGTCGTAACCGTCGCCGTCGTTGTCCGGCGGGGCAGCTTTGTTGAGGATGACCGCTTTCAAGGCGTCATCATAGATCAGTGAGCTGTAGGGCGGGAGGTTGAGGATGCTGAACGTCCCGGAACGGGTTCCAGTGTAGGTGAGGATCGTGTAGTTGCCGACAGGTGCCCCGGGATCCGTGATGTTAATCGTGCCACCGGTGAGCAGGACGTTGCCGTTGACCTGTAGCTTGTCGTGGCCGATACCCGGTCCGTCCCCGGAGACAACGTCCGCCTCAAATGCGGCGATGGGGAAGGCATATCCTGCCTGTTGCAGGGTCAGTATGCCCATCGAGTTTTCCCCCGGGCTAAACGTGTTGCCGGACATCGTGATTGTAGCGATGGCATTCACTTGGCCGTTGCCGCTAAAGGTGCAGTCGGTGAAGGTGTGCGTTCCGCCGGAAATGCCCAGGTAGCTTGTTGTCGGATTTACGGCGAAGGATCCCCCGATGTGTGTTCCGCCGGAAGCGAAATCCACGGAACCTTGATGAATAATGACCGCGCCGGTCGTGTTTACAGTCTGGACGGCGAAAGCCGTTTGGCCGGTGCCGTATTTGACAAGCCTACCCGCGATGTTGATCGTTCCGCTGTTGATCGCTCCATTCCAGGGCGCGTAGAC
>CAYMLN010000148.1:0-6084 GCA_964391045.1 uncultured Saprospiraceae bacterium | reverse complement strand
GTTCATTACTATGACGAAGACGGTTACCGGGTCAATACCATGGCGGGAAGCGCGATCAAGATGCTGGGCGGCCGTAAACTGCCCTCTCGGCTGGAAATGGTACCGGCGGACAAACCAGGCCACAAGACCATCATGACCTACACCTCCATTGTGTTTGACCGGCCGATCGACGATGCGTTCTTCACGCCACAGCAAATGACCCGCCTCAAATGATGCTCCGGCTCATCTGGCGGAACCTCTGGCGGAATCCGCGCCGGACCTGGATCACGACGTCTTCCATTGCCTTCGCCGTTTTCTTGTCGGTGGCCATGCACGCGTTCCAGAAAGGTGTTTTCGACCACCTCATCCGGCAGGTCGTCGGGGCCTACACCGGCCACATCCAGGTCCACCAGGCAGGGTATTGGGACGAGCAGGTCATCGACAACATCTTTCCGTTCACGGCGGAGACCGCTCGCGCGCTGGATGAACACCCCGACCTGGCCGGTTACGCCATGCGCCTGGAAACATTCTTACTTGCGTCTACGGGGACGACCACCAAGGGATGCATGCTCATCGGCACGGATCCGGTGCGTGAACAGACGCTGATGCAACTCGAATCGAAACTGACCGCGGGAAGCTACTTCGGACCCGATGATACATCGGTCATCCTCGCCGAAGGGCTGGCCAGCCGATTGAAGCTCACACCGGGCGACACAATCGTTCTCCTTGGCCAGGGCTATCACGGCGCGATGGCCGCGGGTAAGTTTCCCGTCGCCGGCACCGTGTATCTCCCCTCGCCCGAGATGAACCAGCAACTGGCCTTCATGCCGCTGCTCGCCACGCAGGTGTTTCTCGATGCGCCCGGCATGTTGTCCACGCTCGCGCTCAACCTCAGGCGGCCCGAAGGGATGTCGGACCTGCAGGCTGACCTGCGGCAACGCCTTTCCCCTGAGCTCGAGACCCTCACCTGGGAGGAGTTGCTGCCGGAAATCACCGACCATATCCAGGCTGACCGCAGGTCGTCCTATATTTTTTCCGGCATCCTCTATCTCATCATCGCCTTCGGCTTCTTCGGCACGGTCTTGATGATGACGGCCGAGCGGCGTTATGAGTTCGGCATGCTGACAGCGATCGGCATGTCCAGGAAACGCCTCGGTCTCGTGTTGCTCGGGGAGACCATCCTGTTGACGCTTGTCGGCGCGGCCCTCGGGATCCTGGTCAGCCTGCCCGGCGTGTGGTACTTCACGCACCATCCCATCCGGCTCACCGGCCAGACTGCCCGGGCATACGCCGAGTTCGGCTTCGAGCCGGTCCTGCCGGCGACCATGTCGCCGGAAAACTTCATCATCCAAACCCTGATCGTGGCCCTGATGGCCCTGGTCGTCGGCTTATATCCCATGTGGCATATCCGGCGACTGGACACCCTCGGCGCCATGCGCACCCGCTAAACCCGACCCCGCATGCTCATCCGCATCGCCTGGAGAAATATCTGGCGGAACAGGAACCGCAGCCTGATCCTGGTGGCGGCCGTCGCCATCGGGATCTGGGCCGGCCTTTTTCTCGTCAGCTTCTACAACGGCCTTGTCGAACAGCGCATCGAAACGGCGATCAGTCGCGAATTGTCGCATCTGCAATTACACGCGCCGCACTTTATCGTTGAACACGAAGTCCGGGACATCATTCCCCGCGGCCCGTTCCTCCTTGACTCGATTCGTTCGCTTCCCGATGTAGCCTCCGCGACCGGCCGGGTGGTCGTGCAGGGCATGATCGCTTCCGCACGGGGCGCCCGCGGCATCACCGTGACCGGCGTCTCGCCCGACCTCGAAGCCGCCATCACGAACCTTCCGGGGAAGGTCGTCGAGGGCGGATACTTCACGCCGGAAAAGAAGAACGAGATCATCATCAGCCGGCTGACGAGCGAACGGTTGCGCCTCGGCCTGAACAAGAAAGCGATCGTCACCTTCGAGGATGCGACCGGGAGCATGTCCTCCGGCGCCTTCCGGATCGTGGGGATCTACCAGACCTCCAACCGACCGTACGACGAACGGTACGCTTTCGTGGACGCAAGTGATATCGACTCGCTTGCGGGGATCAATGGGCAACTCAACGAGATCGCGATCAGGCTCCATCGGGATGACGCCATGCCCGGACTCCAGTCCGGACTCTCCGCCGCGTACCCGGCTGTCACGGTCCGCAACTGGCAGGAGATCTCGCCCGAGCTCGGCCTCACGGTCTCCGTCGTCGATGACATGATCGTCATCTTCATGGGCATCATCCTCCTGGCGCTGGCCTTCGGGCTGGTCAACACGATGATGATGTCCGTATTGGAACGCACCCGCGAGATCGGGATGCTCCTGGCGGTGGGCATGAACAAATTCCGGGTCTTCGCCATGATCCTGCTCGAGACGGGTTTCCTCATCATGACCGGCGCCCCGATCGGCCTGGCCCTGGGCCTTGGCACCATTGCGATCCTGCACAAGACGGGCATCCACCTGACGCGCTACGCCGAGGCCTATAGCAGTTTCGGGTATGCGCCGGACATTTATCCCACCCTGTATGGAAACCAGCTGGGCATGATCGTGCTCATGATCCTTGCGACCTCCATCCTGGCCGCCCTCTTTCCCGCTCGTCGGGCCTTGCGCCTTTCCCCGGCCGAAGCCCTCAAATCCTGACGCATGCACAATGACTTCGTGATCGACGCGCACCAACTCCTCAAGGTCTACGACCGGGCGACCATCCCCGTCTACGCGCTCCATGGCGTCCACCTGCATGTGCGACGCGGCGAATTCACAGCGATCAAGGGTCCGTCCGGATCGGGCAAGACGACCCTGCTCAACATGCTCGGGGGACTCGATCGCCCCGATGAAGGTCACGTGGCGGTCAATGGCACCAACATCACCACCATGGCGGAGACCGCTTTGGTCGACTTCCGGCTCAGGCATATCGGCTTCGTGTTCCAATCGTTCAACCTCATTCCTGTCCTCACCGCGTGGGAGAACATCGAGTTCATCCTGCTGCTCCAGCACCGGCCGAAAGCGGAACGGGACGCACGGGTCGCCGAGCTGCTGCGCGAGATCGGCTTGTCCGACAAGGCGAAGAAGCGGCCCTCCGAACTTTCCGGCGGCCAGCAACAACGCGTCGCCGTCGCGCGCGCTCTCGCCCCGAAACCCGAGTTCATCCTGGCCGACGAGCCCACGGCCAACCTCGACTCCGCATCGGCGGGCAACCTGCTCGACCTCATGGCCCGGCTCAACGAACAGGAGCAGATGACCTTCCTCTTCTCGACGCACGACCAGCGTGTCATCGATCGGGCCCGGCGCGTCATCACGCTCGAGGACGGGAGGATCGTGGACGACACGGCGCCCACGCCGATCGAACATCCGGCTTCATGATGCACCCCGCGATCCGCACGCTGGCCGCGAGTTGCCTCATCCTCCTTGCACCCCTGCGGATGGCGGGGCAGGACACCTTGTCGAAACCGGAACGCATCGCCATCGGCGGATACATCAAGAGCATGCAGGGGCTTTATGTGCCGACGGACCTGGACCAACTCACGACGCTCAACCAGATCCACCACCGATTGAATGCCGCGTGGTCCATCACGCCGGACCTCAGCCTCCGCGTCGGCATGCGCAACCGGATCCTGTGGGGCGACCAGCTGCGCTATATCCCCGACCGCGAAGCCGCGCTCGACGGCCCGACGGAATGCGCGGACCTGTCGATCCTGTGGGTCAACGAACCGGCCTTTGCCGTGCACACCATCTTCGATCGCCTGGCGCTGCAGTATGCGCGAAAACGCTGGGATGTGCGCGTCGGCCGGCAGCGCATCAACTGGGGCATGCATCCCGTCTGGAATCCCAACGACATCTTCAACGCGTACAGCATCCTCGACTTCGATTACGAGGAACGTCCCGGCTCGGATGCCCTGCGCGCGCAGTACTTCCTCAACGGCCTGAGCGCCGTCGAAGTTGCATGGTCCTGCGGCAGCGGCGCAGGAAGTACCTATGCCGCCTATTACCGCATGAATGCGGCCGGGTACGACATCCAGGTCTTCGGCGGGCGGGCCGGGATGGACCTTGTCGCCGGCGGCGGCTGGGCCGGCAACATCGGGGATGCCGGATTCAAGGGCGAGGCGACCTGGTTCCATCCCGCCGGCGACCGGCCGGACAGCCTGGCCTCGTTCAGCCTCACGCTCGGCGTGGACAGGACCTTTAAGGGCAACTGGTATGCCTCGGCCGGCTGGCTGTACCAGTCATCCGCCTATCCCACGGGCCGCATCCAGGATTGGGTCACCGGCACGGCGCTGTCGGCCAAGACCCTCATGCCGTTCGAGATCTCCTGGTACGGCGCCGTGACAAAGGCGTTCTCGCCGGTCTCCACCCTGAATTTGTCCTTTATCTATTCACCCAAGAACACCTCGCTCATCCTCCTGCCGTCCTACAGCCGGAATCTCATGGACAATCTCGACCTGGACATCTTCCTGCAATCGTTCTTTGCCGATACAGGCACAGCCTACAAGTCTGCGGGACAAGCGTTTTTTCTCCGTTTCCGGTGGAGCTATTGACCCCGGGGCCGCACATGCCCCGGAATTGCGGTCGATTCCTGACCTTTGGAGAGATGAACCGCCACACCACCATACTGCTCCCGCTTGCATTCATGACCGGCATCCTGATGGTTCTTTCCTGCAAGCAACCTGATCAACCCGTCAGTGCAACGACCCCGCCAGGCGCATCCGGGGCAGACGCCGGCCAGGCCCGGGGACCGTTCGAGCTGCACGGGCAATGGATCAGCCAGGACTACGTTGATGTCCTGACGCGCACAGGTTCTCCCAGAAAAGCCCAGGAAGGCAGCGAAGAGGTCTTTCTCATCCTGCCGGACAGCCTGGACGGGACGGCCGCCATGCATTACAACTTCCATGAAGTCCTCGACGGCCTGAGGATCGGACTGACGGACGAAGGCTTCCGACTTGATGATCCGCACGGGATACTGGGAAAAGGACCGTCATATTCGGTCAAGCCGGCTGCCGCCGACCGGATCACGCTCAATGGCAAGACCTTCACGCGCATCGAGGTGTCCATGGACGACCAGCTGCCCCGCGTCCTGGAACGGGTCCTGTTCGATGGCATGTATCTCCTGCCCAACGGCCAACGCGTGACCTTCGACAAGGATGGACGGGTGCGCGGACTGGCCGGGTTCAAGGTCTACAGGCCGCAGCTCGATTACTTCGATGCGGGGCTGCAGGTCGACCAGGTCGCCCTCGGGACTTCGCCAGATGACATGAAACGGTACGGCTTTGCCTTCCGGAGAGACAAACTGACGATCTACGCGCTCAAATGCAAGACCTTCGACAAGGCTTCCGGGCAATGCGTCGATGTCGCGTTTGGCGACATCCTGTACACCCTCGAGCGCCATCATGCGGTCGAATAGCGCAAGGCCCCGACCGACACCTGTCTAAACCTCCAAGCCGATGGACACGATATCAGACATCATGAACTGGCTCCGCGAAGCCGCCGCCTTCGAACTCTTCAAGATCGGCGCGTCCACCTTCACCCTCGGCACGCTCATGACCCTTATCGTGTCGACGGCCCTGCTGATCTATGTCACGGCACAGATCAAGCGCCTGTTGATCAACCGCATCTTCCCGCGGTACAACCTGGACAAGAGCATCTCGATGTCGATCGCCACGCTCACCCGCTATGCGCTCATCATCCTGGGCCTGATCATCATCGTCCAGGCGGCCGGCATCGACCTCAGCACCCTGAGCATCCTCATCGGCGCCCTCGGCATCGGGATCGGCCTCGGCCTGCAGAACATCACCAACAATTTCATCTCCGGCCTCATCATCCTGTTCGAGCGCCCGGTCAAGGTCGGCGACCGCGTCGAAGTGGGTAAAGTGACCGGCAACATCATAAAGATCTCGGCGCGGGCCACCACGATCGTGACCAATGACAACATCTCGATCATCGTGCCCAATTCGGACCTGATCAACAAGGAGGTGATCAACTGGAGTCTCAACGACCACACGATCCGGTGCAATTTCCCGGTGCGCGTCTCCTACCGCGAGGATCCGCAGCGCATCCGCCAGTTGCTGCTCGAGGTCGCCCA
>CAYMLN010000147.1:5509-6165 GCA_964391045.1 uncultured Saprospiraceae bacterium | reverse complement strand
TGTAGGTCACGTTCATGCGGGCAAATTCGATCTGCCGGGACGGGAAGATGCCCAATTGCTGGATCAACCAATCGTATAGCGGGCGATGGTGCCGGAACTCGAGCGAACACAGGGAGTGCGTGATCCCTTCGATCGAGTCGCTCTGCCCGTGGGCGAAATCGTACATCGGGTAGATGACCCACTCGTCGCCGGTGCGATGATGATGTTGCCGCTTGATCCGGTAGATCACCGGGTCGCGCATATGCATGTTGGGCGACGTCATGTCCACCTTCACGCGGAGCACGCGGCTCCCGTCGGGAAACTCGCCGTGCTTCATGCGCGTGAAGAGATCGATATTTTCCGCTACGGTGCGATTGCGATACGGGCTCTCCCGGCCAGGCTCGGTGGGCGTGCCCTTTTGCTCCGCGATCTCGTCCGGTGTGCTGTCATCGACATAGGCGAGGCCCTTTCGGATGAGGTCGAGCGCATATTCGTACAACTGCGGGAAGTAATCCGATGCGTAATACTCGCGGTCCGCCCAATCGTAGCCGAGCCAGCGGATGTCCCGCTTGATCGCCTCGACATACTCGGTCTCCTCCGTTGCCGGATTGGTGTCGTCAAACCGCAGGTTGGTGAGCCCGTTGTACTTCTTCGCGATCTCGAAGTTGACGCAGATG
>CAYMLN010000147.1:282-5499 GCA_964391045.1 uncultured Saprospiraceae bacterium | reverse complement strand
CCGTGCTTGCCGCGGGCGAGGTCCTCTTCGATGATCTCCTCGATGAAATCCAATGATCGCTGTTCGTCCATGTTGTTCTTTGTTTAAACGGCCCGTCCGCACCCTACATCCTTTCGGGCATATCGATCCCGAGCAGGTCGAGCATCTGGGCCAGCATGTCGGCCACGAGCCGGATCAGGTGCAGCCGGAAGGCCATCGCTTCCGCCGATTCGGCCTGCAGCACCTTGACGTCGTGATAATAGCGGTGATATTCCTTGGCGAGATTGTACGCGTAATGCGCGACGAGGGAAGGGTTGTACTCCTTTGCCGCATCCGCCACCACATTTCGCGCCTGTCCCAGCATGTTGAGCAGCAGCTTCTCGTCGTCGAGCGGGGCATAGGTGGCGTGATCGGCCAGTGTCTCCGGGGCCTTGCGCAGGATCGAGCGGATCCGTACGTATGCGTTCTGGATGTACGGACCGGTCTGCCCCTGCAGGTCGACGGATGCCTTGGGATCGAAGATCATGCGCTTCTTCGGGTCCACCTTGACGATGAAGTATTTCAGCGCGGCGAGGCCGATGCGCCGGACCATCTCCGGGTCGTGGTTCTCCCGCTCCCGCGCGGCCGCATCCGCCTCGGCAATGACTTCGTCCATCAGGTCGTCGGCGTCGACGACGGTGCCTTCCCGCGATTTCATCTTGCCTTCGGGCAGGTCGACCATTCCGTAACTCAAATGGTGCATGCCGTCCGCATACGGCTCGCCGAGCCTGGCCATGATGGCGAACAGCGCCTGGAAGTGGTAGTTCTGCTCGTCCGCCACCACGTAGATCATGCGCGTTGCACCAAGTTCCTTGTACCGCTGGTGCGCAGTGCCCAGGTCCTGCGTCATATACACCGACGTGCCGTCGCTGCGCAAGAGAAGTTTCTCGTCAAGTCCGGCATCGGTCAGGTCGACCCAGACGGAGCCATCCTCCTTGCGAAAAAAAACGCCCTTCGCGAGCCCTTCGTCGATCAGGTCCTTGCCAAGCAGGTAGGTGTCACTTTCGTAGTAGAGCTTGTCGAACGCCACGCCGAGCCGGGCATACGTCTCGTCGAAACCGGCATAGACCCAGCCATTCATCTGGCGCCAAAGCGCAAGCGTATCCGGATCGTGTGCTTCCCATGCGAGCAGCATCTCGCGGGCTGTGCGGCCCAGCGCGCTGCTCGTGTTGAAGTATTGATTCTTGTACCCCTTGAAGAAATCCGCGCGGCTTTGTGCTGCATCGCGACGGGCGGCATAGGCCGCCTCCCCGTCCGGGGATTGTTGCCAGGCCGCGTATTCGGCCACGAATTCCTTTTCGAACCGCACGTACCAATCGCCGACGAAGTGATCGCTCTTGATGCCGGCTTGTTCCGGCGTCTGTCCGTTGCCAAACAGTCGCCAGGCGACCATGCTCTTGCAGATGGCAATGCCCCGGTCGTTGACGATCTGGACGCGACGAACGTCATGTCCGCACGCGGAGAGGATCTTGTAGGTCGACCATCCCAGGAGGATATTCCGGATATGGCCGAGGTGCAGCGGCTTGTTGGTGTTGGGCGACGAGAACTCGACAAGAATGCGCTCCGACGCCTGCAGGGGCTTCCAATGATCAGGAGTAGCCAGCATCTGCGCGAGCACGCCGCGCCAATAGTCGTCGGACAGCGAGATATTGAGAAAGCCCTGCACGACGTCCGCGGCTTCGATCCACGTATACCGACCGGCCAGGTGCCCGGCGAGCGCTTCGGCGATCCTGGGCGGCGGGGCGCCCAGGGCCTTGGCGAGCGCAAAGGTGACGACGGTGTAATCCCCGCGATGTTCCTTGCGGGTCGGCGTCACGGGAATGGTCCCGGGCTCGATCGACGTGTCGAACAACGCGGTCACGGCCTCACGCACGGCCTTGTCTATCTCTGTGAGGATGTCTTGCATGGCAAAGAGGCCAAAGTTACGACCCGGAGGCAAAAAAGCTGAACACGCTTTGGCCGTAACGCCGTTCTTCCCGAAAACCCGGATGGTCCGTGAAGTGCAAGGTCGAACCGTGTTCAAGCACAAAGAGGCCGTTATGACGCAGGACGCCCGCGGACAACACCAAGGCGGGAAACTCCGCCAGCCCGGCCATGTCATACGGCGGATCAGCAAAAATGTAATCCCATTGCCGTTGCGCCGTCCGAAGAAAGGTGCGCACATCGGCTTCAACGACCTGGATCGCCAGGTCGAGCTCCTTGCAAAGTTTGCGCATGAAGGCTGCGCTGGCCCTGTACCGGTCGACATAGCACACATCCGGACACCCCCTTGAAGCGAGCTCGAGCGCATGCATGCCGGTGCCGCCGAAAAGATCCAGTGCCGCGATGTCGGTATAATCGAGCCGGTTGTCGAGGATATTGAACAGCGCCTCGCGGGCAAAATCCGTCGTCGGCCGGACCGGCCAATGCTTTGAGGGCGGGTCGATGCGCCGGCCGCCCAGCTGGCCGCCTATGATCCGCATGCCCGATACTCCTCGATCAGCGTCGACATCCCCGGCAAATGGAGCCGGTCGGTGCCCAGGGGCCGCAAGGCCGCCGGCACAGGTTCGGATGCTTGCCCGTCCATGGTGACCCATGTTGTATGCATTGGCTTAAGCAACCGGTGGAGGGCGGAACAGTAATAAATGATGTCGCTTTCAGCCGTGGCGGTAAACACTTTTGAAAAAGCCAACCGCCCTTGCGCCCGGAAGAGCGCTGTCATGAGCTGCCCGTTGACATTGATCCAAAGGCGACCGTCTCCCGCCTCGGAGGTCACGCCGGGTTGACGTGTGTTGACCGCCTGCCAGAGGACTGCGGCCAGGTGGACCGGCCGCGCTTTGGCGAAATACTCGCGAAGGATGTCGAGTACGCGTTGCGGCAATGCATAGCCCATGCGGCCTTGTGCCGATACTGATTCGACCTGGATCTCGTCACCTTTCCGTACGCGGATGTACTTGCGCACCAGGGCATCAAGTGCCGTTTCGTCCTGCAGGTAGGCTGGCAGCAGTGCGTGGGGGAAATGCGTGACCAAAACCTCGACCCGGTTGGCCGTAAAAAGATCGGGATTATCGACGAAGGCTTTGTCCAGGACCGAGGCGATCTCGGTCGGGCGAAACCAACCTTTGACCCGATAGTCCGACTGCCACGATCCGCCCGGCCGGGCAGGCATGGCCAGCCCGAGCGCATCGTGCCCCAGGCGAATGATCAGGTCGGGTTCGAGTGGCGTCGGGTCCATGGATCTGGCTGCCGGATACTCCAAAAAGCAAGCCAACAATGATACGGCGATTTTGCGGGAGGACTTTCATGCCGGGTGGCTAACCCTTGGCAGCTCAATGACTTGAAGCGACCTGATTGCCCTACTTTTGCGGGATGCAGGAACGCCCCGCCACCTTGCTCGCCATCGAGTCGTCGTGCGATGACACGTCTGCCGCCGTGATGCGCGGGGACCGTATCCTGTCCAATCTCATCGCCAATCAGGCCATCCATGCCCGGTATGGCGGCATCGTCCCCGAGGTGGCATCGCGGCTCCACCAGGAGAATATCGGCCTCGTGGTCGATGCCGCGCTGACGGAGGCAAGCGTGACCCTTGTCGAGCTGGATGCGATCGCATGCACGGCCGGTCCGGGCCTGATGGGTTCGCTGACGGTCGGCCTGAGTTACGCCAAGGCGCTCGCGCTCAGCCTTGACATCCCTTTCATCGCCGTCGATCACATGGATGCCCATGTGCTCTCGCAATTCATCGACGGGCCCGGTCCGCCGTTTCCGTTCCTCAACCTGACTGTCTCGGGCGGACATACTCAGCTCGTCCTCGTCGAAGGCTACGACAAGATGAAGGTGATCGGCCGAACGCGTGATGATGCCGCCGGTGAGGCCTTCGATAAATCGGGGAAGTTGCTCAACCTCCCCTATCCCGCAGGTCCCCTGATCGATGCCCTCGCGCGGGAGGGACGCCCGGTCTATCCATTTCCTATCCCACAGATCGACGGGCTGGACTTCAGTTTCAGCGGCCTCAAGACCGCGATCCTCTACTTCATCCGCGACCGGCAGGCCGAGTCGCCATCCTTCGCGAAAGACCACCTGGCCGACATTTGCGCCAGCATCCAGCATACCATCGTCGAGATCCTGGCCCGTAAAGTGACGGCCGCTGCCCTGCAGACCGGCATCGCCCATATCGGGATCTCGGGCGGCGTGGCGGCCAATTCAGGCCTGCGCGCAAAGCTGCTGGACCTGGGCGACCAGATGGGCTGGACCCTGTATTTCCCGGCCATGCAGTACTGCACGGACAATGCGGGCATGATCGCCCTCGTCGCTTCTGTCCGCTATCGACAGGGATTGTTTTCCCCGCTGGACACGCCGCCTTTCGTCAGAAGCGCCGGCTAATTAACGGGCCATCTGCCAACCTCGCCGTCTGCCGCTGGCAAGCGCGTGTACACCCCGCTAAAAAGAAAGGCGGACGTTGCCGCCCGCCTTTCGAGGTCATGTGTTAACTGCTCACTTCTTGTTGTCCATCTCCTCGAACTCGACGTCCGTGACGTCGCTGTCCTGGCCAGTGGAGGCAGACCCGTTTCCACCCTGTGCGCTGCCGCCCTGGCTGGCTTGCTGGGCGTTGTAGATGTCCTGGCTGGCGGCTTGCCAGGCGTTGTTGAGCGCCTCCATGCCCATGTCGATCCGGTTGAGGTCCTTGGCCTCATGGGCCGATTTCAGGTCGGCCACAGCGGACTCGATGGCGCCGCGCTTGTCGGCCGGGATCTTGTCGCCATACTCCTTCAACTGCTTCTCGGTCTGGAAGATCAGCGAATCGGCCGTATTGATCTTTTCGGCGGTTTCACGTGCGATCCGGTCGGTATCGGCATTGGCCGAGGCCTCGGCTTTCATCCGTTCGATCTCGTCCTTGGACAGGCCCGTGCTCGCTTCGATCCGGATGGATTGTTGCTTGCCTGTGCCCTTGTCCTGCGCGGATACATGGAGGATGCCGTTGGCGTCGATATCGAAGGTGACCTCGACCTGCGGCACACCGCGCGGCGCGGGCGGGATCCCGTCGAGGATGAACCGGCCGACGGGGCGGTTGTCCTTGGCCATCTTGCGTTCGCCCTGCAGGATGTGGATCTCAACCGACGGTTGATTGTCCGATGCCGTGGAGTACACCTTCGACTTCTTCGTCGGGATGGTCGAGTTGGACTCGATGACGACGTCATAGATGCCGCCCATTGTCTCGATGCC
>CAYMLN010000147.1:0-272 GCA_964391045.1 uncultured Saprospiraceae bacterium | reverse complement strand
GCCGAGCGACAGCGGCGTGACGTCGAGCAGGAGCACGTCCTGTACGTCACCGCTGAGCACGCCGCCCTGGATGGCCGCGCCGATGGCGACGACCTCGTCCGGGTTGACCCCCTTGCTCGGCTTCTTGCCGAAGAACTCCTCAACAGCGGCCTGGATACGCGGTATGCGGGTCGAACCGCCGACGAGGATGATCTCGTCGATATCGTTCTTGCTGAGGCCGGCATCCTTGATGGCCTGCTCGCACGGACGGAGTGTGCGCTCGACAAGCTCAT
>CAYMLN010000146.1:0-6175 GCA_964391045.1 uncultured Saprospiraceae bacterium | reverse complement strand
TTGCAGGTCGCCATCATCTTCGCGACAGGCATGGACGTGACGGAATTCGACCGGCAGAGTTCGGATACCCTGCCCATTTGGCTGGCACTGCCTGGCGCGCTGCTCATGTACGTCCTCTATCGTCAACTGCTCAAACGCGCGCCGGATGGGCCAGCAGCCTGAGTTCGTCGTCCGGACGGTCACCGCGGCCGGGATCGCCACCATCACCCTGGCCTGCGTGATCTATGCGGGCTGGTCGTATGTCCTGTGGCTGGCGCTCATCGCAATCTTCGGCGGATACGAGTTCCTGCGCCTGCTCGGCCAGGTCCGCGCCCACAGCCAGCTGCGGGCGATGCCTGCCCTCCTGAGCCTGGTGGCCTGCTTTGCCGGCTATGTCATCACTGCACAGCGCGGCGCGCCCTGGATCATGCCCGCGCTCGGGACGGTCATGGTCATCGCCATCTCCCTAACGCTTGTGCGCCCCACACGTCCGGAGCAGGTCCTCGCCAAGGGCCGGGTCTGGCTGAACGCATTCCTGTATCCCTTCCTGCCGCTGGCAGGTGGCCTGATGTTCACGTATCCGGCCTACGACTACAGCTTCGTCCTCCTGCCGGTGATCCTGATCTGGATCAACGACGTGATGGCCTACGTGATCGGCCGCCAGTGGGGACGCCGGAAGATCGCCCCGCACATCTCCCCGGGCAAGACCGTGGAGGGCACGCTCGGAGCGGCGTTGTTCACCATCATCGCCGGGCTCTTCATCGCCACCTGGTTTCCCGACGTGCCCAGGCGCTATGCGCTGGCCCTGGGGATCCTCGTCCCCTTCCTCGCGCTCACGGGCGACCTCTGGGAGTCCGCCGTCAAGCGCCAGGCCGGCGTCAAGGACAGCGGTGACCTCCTGCCGGGACACGGCGGCGTGCTCGACCGCTACGACTCTTTCGTCTTTGTCCTGCCGGTGGCCGCCCTGCTGTATCATATCTTTGCGGGATGATCTACAGGCTACACCGGGAAGGCGGAAGGTATGTCATCTTCGCGTTCCTGTTCTTCATCGCCGCGGTGCTGGCGCTCGTCGCATCCGTCTCCGTATGGACGATCCTCCTGGTCGCACTGGCCACTTTCCTGCTGACCCTCTTCCTGATCTTTTTCCGCAATCCGCCGCGCGCGCATGGCGTATTGGATCCTGAGGCGGTCATCGCACCGGCCGACGGCAAGGTCGTGGTCATCGAACAGACTTTCGAGAAGGAATTCCTCAACCGGCCCGCGCTCCAGGTCTCGATCTTCATGTCGCCGCTCAACGTGCATGTCAACCGCAGTCCGGTCAACGGCGAGGTCGTGTACCAACAATACCACGAAGGGAAATATCTCGTGGCCTGGCATCCCAAGTCCTCGGAACTCAACGAGCGGAACACCATCGTCATTCGCCACAAGTCGCATGACGTACTGCTCCGGCAGATCGCCGGCACCGTCGCACGCAAGATCGTGAGCTACACGCGGCCCGGAGTGCCGCTGCAACGCGGTGAAGAATTCGGATTCATCAAGTTCGGCAGCCGCGTCGACGTCTTCTTGCCCGTTGACGCGCACATGATGGTCAAGATCGGGGAAACGGTCAGGGGTGGCGAGACCGTCATCGCCCATTTCAAGGCGTAAGGACCGCCCTACCCTTTCGCGCCGGTATCCGTCTTCTTCTCCGGCTTCATCTGCGGGAAGAACAGCACATCCTGGATGGAGGCGGAATCGGTCATGATCATCGCCAGCCGGTCCATGCCGATCCCGAGGCCGGCTGTCGGCGGCATCCCGTATTCGAGCGCGCGCAGGAAGTCCTCGTCGAGGAGCATCGCCTCGTCGTCGCCGCGCCGGCCGAGCTCGAGCTGCTCTTCGAACCGCTCCCGCTGGTCGATGGGATCGTTGAGTTCGGAGAACGCGTTGCAGATCTCCTTGCCGTTGCAGATGGCCTCGAAACGCTCCACCAGGCCGGGCTTGGTCCGGTGCTTCTTGGCCAGCGGCGACATTTCCACGGGATAATCCGTGATGAACGTGGGCTGGATGAGGTGCGGCTCGCACAGCTCGCCGAAGATCTCGTCGATGATCTTGCCTTTGCCCAGGCCCGGCTCCACGTGCACCTTCAGTTCGCGTGCCGTGAATCGCAACGCGGTCTCATCCATCTCGCTGATGTCGATGCCCGTGAAATGATGGATGGCCTCGAACATGGTGAACCGCTTCCAGGGTCGCTTGAAGTCGATGAGGTTGTCGCCGACGCGCACTTTCGTATCTCCATGGATGTCCAGCGCGACCTGCTCGACCATCTCCTCAACGAGGTTCATCATCCACTCGTAGTCCTTGTAGGCCACGTAGAGCTCGATCTGGGTGAACTCCGGGTTGTGGAACCGGCTCATGCCCTCATTGCGGAAGTCCTTGCTGAATTCATACACGCCGTCGAAGCCGCCCACGATGAGGCGCTTGAGGTAGAGCTCGTTGGCAATGCGCATGTAAAGCGTCATGTCGAGCGTATTGTGGTGCGTCTTGAAAGGACGCGCCGCCGCGCCGCCATAGAGCGGCTGCAGGATCGGGGTCTCCACCTCGAGGTACCCCTTCGCGTTGAGGTACCGGCGCATCGTGTTGTACATCATGGTACGCGCCTCGAAGACTTTCCGCGTGCCGGGATTCACCACGAGATCAACATAACGTTGGCGATAGCGCTGCTCGGGGTCGGTGAAGGCGTCATGCACGACACCGTCCGCGTCGACCTTGACGACCGGCAGGGGCCGCAGGGACTTGCTGAGCAATTTCAGTTCCGTCACGTGCACGGAGATCTCGCCCGTCTTCGTCAGGAACACATGCCCGCGCACGCCGATGAAGTCGCCGAGGTCGAGCAGGTGCTTGAACAGGTCGTCGTAAAGTCGCTTGTCCTCGCCAGGGCAAATAGCGTCGCGGTTGACATAGAGCTGGATCCGGCCCGAACTGTCCTGCAATTCGGCAAAGGAGGCCTTGCCCATGATCCGGGTGGACATCAGGCGGCCCGCAAGCACGACATCCTGGAAGTTGCCGGCCGCCGCGTCGTAACCGTCCTTGATCTCCGCCGCGCGGGCATTGACAGGAAACAGGTCGGAAGGATACGGATCGATGCCGAGGTCGACGATCTTCTGCAAGTTTTGCCGGCGGATGATTTCCTGTTCGGTGAGTTGGGCCATGACGGATGTCCGGTTGAAATGAGGGGCAAAAATACGCTGCCCGCCCCAAAGGCCGGTCGGCCGGGTATGCCCGTATTTTTCAGACCTTCGCGACATGCCCCCGCATGCCGACCGATTTGCCGAAGTGCTCTTGCCCCTGGCGCTGGACGGCACGTATACCTACCGGGTCCCGGACCACCTGCATGACCAGGCGGTCATCGGAAAGCGCGTCGAGGTCCAGTTCGGCGCCCGCAAGAAATACGCCGGCCTGATCGCCGGGCTGACGTCAACCCCGCCGCCGCATCGCACGAAGGAGATCCTCAGCGTACTCGACGCATCACCCGTGGCCGACGCTGCGCAGATCGCGTTCTGGCGGTGGATGGCCGGGTATTATTGCTGCACGCCGGGCGAAGTCATGCGCGCTGCCCTGCCGGCTGCGCTTCTGTTGTCGAGTGAGACGATCCTCCAGGCGCTACCGGCCGACGAGGATGAAGCGCTCCGGCTCGACGACCCGCTTTACGCCTTGCTCGGGATCATCCGGTCGAGATCGTCCATCACGCTGGAGGACGCCCAGAAGTCCTCGGGCCAGCGCACGATTTATCCGCTCGTCGTGCAGCTCTACCAGGCCGGACTGATCCTCGTGTCCGAAGCGCTCGAGGAGAAATACACACCGCTGACCATCCGCCAGGTCCGTCTGGCCGACGCCTATGCCGGAGAGGCCGGCATGCAGCAGGCACTGGATGCCGTGGCCCGATCGGAAAAACAGACGCGCCTCGTGCTCGCCTACCTCGCCATGACGGGCCTGCAACCCGACAAGGTCGATCCCGCCGAACTCATGGCCCGATGCGAAGTCACCCGCAGTGTGTTGAAAGCCGTCATCGACAAGGGCATCCTGCGCGAGGACGTGATCGCAGTCAACCGGATGGACCTCTACGCCGCGGACAGCGAGCCCGGCGAGTTCACCTTGAGCCCCCTCCAGCGGGCCAAGCTGGATGAGGTTCATGCCCGATTTGCCAACAAGGATGTCGTCCTGCTCCACGGCGTGACGGGAAGCGGCAAGACCCTCCTGTATCTCGACCTGATCCGCGAAATCACGGACCAGGGCGGGCAGGTCCTCTACCTCGTGCCCGAGATCGGGCTGAGCGTGCAGGTCATGCGCCGGCTCCAGCACGTCTTCGGCGCGCGCATCACAATATCCCATTCGCGGCTCTCGGACAAGGAGCGCGTCGACCTGTGGCACAAGGTGGCCGACGGTGCGCCGGTCGTCGCCGGCGTGCGCTCGAGTATCTTCCTGCCCTTCCGGGACCTCCGGCTCATCATCGTCGACGAGGAGCATGACGCGAGCTACAAGCAGCAGGATCCCAATCCCCGATACCACGCGCGGGACATGGCGCTCGTGCTGGCGCGCAATGCCGGTGCGAAAGTGCTCCTCGGGTCCGCCACGCCCTCGCTGGAATCCTACTACCAGGCCACCAACGGCCGGTATGGCCTCGTGGAGATCATGCAGCGCTACCAGGACATGGCGCTGCCCCGGGTGCAACTCATCGACCAGCGGCGGGACAAGTCGTCGGCCGGCGCGATCTACAGTCACTCCCTGATCGAGGCGATCCGCGAAACGCTGGCCCGGAAGAAACAGGTCATCATCTTCCGCAACCGCCGCGGCTATGCACCCGTGATGAAATGTGCGGTCTGCGGATGGGTCGCGGAATGCAGCCAGTGCGACGTCTCCATGACGTACCACAAGCACCGCAACGTGCTGAGCTGCCACCTCTGCGGTGCGACACAGGGCATGCCGGCCTTTTGCCCGGCATGCAGTTCGCCCAAGCTGGTGCTCGAAGGGTACGGGACGGAAAAGATCGAGGACGAACTTGCCGTCATCTTCCCCGAAGCGCGCATGGCGCGGATGGACGCAGACACGACACGCGGCAAACACGTCATGGAACAGCTGATCTGGAACTTCGAACAGGGCAAGCTGGATATCCTTGTGGGCACGCAAATGGTGACCAAGGGGCTGGACTTCGACCACGTGGGCCTGGTCGGCGTCATCCAGGCCGACCAGGCGCTCGCCTTCCCGGATTTCCGGGCGGCCGAGCGCACCTTCCAGTCGCTCGTGCAGGTCAGTGGACGCGCGGGCCGCAAATACGACCAGGGCCTGGTGATGATCCAGACGTGGCAGCCCACGCATCCCGTCTACCAGGACGTCATCCACAACGATTACGCGTCCTTCTATGCCCGCGAGATCAAGGAGCGCGAGATCTTTCGCTATCCGCCCTTCGTCCGGCAGATCGCCGTCACCGTGCGCCACCGTCAAGCCGATACCAGCAGGGAGGCGGCCCAACTCATGGCAATGGCGCTGCGCGAGTTGTTCGGCAACCGGATCATGGGACCGACCGTACCTTCCATCGCCCGCGTGCGGAACCAATACATCCACCTGCTCTATATCAAGATGGAGCGTGAGCCGCGGATCATGCAGGCCATCAAGGACGAACTGCGGCGACTGCAACATGACATCAGCACGCGAAAATCATTGAGCGCGGTGCGGATCAGCGTGGATGTGGATCCCCATCACTGATCGCGCCGCGGTGCGGCCAATCCGGATAGTTTGCCGGAATCAGGCAAAAGAGTATGTTTGCCATCGCGCCACTTCCCCCGGCTCATTGCAAGCCCGCCGGCGACGCGATTACACCAGGTAATCGGAAACACATCCAGGCCATTGCCGATCATCCTGTGCGGCGCAGGTATTGCCCCTGCAGCCATCCGCGCAAGGTTTTGTAGGCATCGACCTGATCACAAGAGACACAATGAACTCCTCCCGTCGGACCGGTCACTTCCGGTCATGGCGAATATTGTCCTCTCGCGGATCGCAGTGGCGCTCCGTATGAGGTTTAGCAGGTCGTGTTTGGGCCGGGACATTCTCCCGGCCTTTTTCTTTCGGTCAAGGTCCTCTGCAGTGCGTGGCGCCGTTGTCCGGAAAATTGTCTACCCCGGAAAAATTCATACCATCTAGAACAGGTTTACAAACGCACCCA
>CAYMLN010000145.1:0-6190 GCA_964391045.1 uncultured Saprospiraceae bacterium | reverse complement strand
AATCCAGCCTGCCATGCGAACGATTCTTGCCTTTCTGTGTCTCCTCCTGCTTGGTATGGGGTCCGCTGACGCCCAGGGATTTAGTGTGCGCGGGACCGTGCTGTCCGGGGAAGACGGTCTTCCGCTGATCGGCGCCACCGTACGGGAAAAGGGCACACCAAACGGCACCGTGACGGATGTGGATGGAAAATTCATGCTCAACGTCGCGTCCGCGCAGTCCATACTTGACTTCAGTTTCGTCGGCTTCCAGGCGCAGGAAATCGGGATCGCCGGAAGATCGGAGTTCAGCGTGACGCTGGCACCGTCTTCCGAACTCATGCAGGAAGTGGTGATTACAGGCTATAAGCGCGAGGTGCGCAGCGACCTGTCCTCCTCTATCTCTTCGATCAAGTCCAAGGATATCGAGAAACTGGTGGTCAACGGCATCGACCAGGCCTTGCAGGGACAGGCCCCCGGAGTCAGCGTGACGCAGGTCACCGGTTCGCCGGGCGACGATATCGCCGTGCGCATCCGGGGCACCGGGACGCTCGGCAATAACAACCCGCTCTATGTGATCGACGGCGTACCGGCGACCACGGGGATCAACATGTTCTCGACGAGCGACATCGAGTCGATCGAAGTGCTCAAGGACGCCGCTGCGGCGGCCATCTACGGCGCACGCGCGGCCAATGGCGTCATCCTCATCACGACGAAGCGGGGCAAGCCCGGCCCGCCGCAGTTCAATTTTGAGGCCTTCTACGGCCTCCAGCAGCCGGTCAACCTGCCCGAGTTGCTCAATGCCGAGGAATATCTCCTGTTGCGCAACGAGGCAATCACCAATGCCAACGTCTTCCGCAATCCGCTCAACCAATTGCCGACCTACGATCCCGCCATCCTGGATACCCTGCCCGATGTCGATTGGCTCGACCAGGTATTCGAACCGGCCGGCATCGCCCGGTATTCCTTGTCTGCCGGCGGTGGCAGCGAGACCGGCAGTTATTTTATCGCCGGCGAGGTGCAGCAACAGGACGGGATCTTCAAGCGCCAGGCGTTCGACAAGTACCAACTGCGTGTTAACGCGGACATGGGTAACGACTGGTTTCGGGTGGGCACGAACATCTCCTTCGCGCATACCAACCGCACGATCATCAACGGGTCGGGTGACGGGTTCGGTCCCGGCAACGAGCTAAGCGGCATCCGTTATGCGCTGATCGCCTCGCCGGTCTTTCCCATCTACAATGACGACGGCAGCTACGTCAATGTGTCATCCCTGCTCGGCGATCCGGTCCTTTACGGGGACGGTAATGCCAATCCGCTGGCCTTCATCGACCATACCGACTGGACGCTGCGCCGGTACCGCGTATTCGGCAACGCGTTTGCCGAGGCGTCGTTTTGGAAGAAACGCGTCCGCCTGCGGACGACCCTGGGCGGCGACATGCGCTTTGACCAGGAGAAGCTGTTCAAGGAGCGGCTCTCACCCGCCATTTACGATCCCACATCACTCAACGAAGGGCGGGTCAATGACGTGACGCTGATCTGGAACAACACGCTCGATGTGCAGCACACGATCGGTGACCATCGACTGTCCGCCCTGGTCGGGATGGAAGCGATCGACAACCATACCGAGTACCTTGGCGCGTCGGCCAACAATTTCCGGCGCACGGATCCGCTTTTCCGGTACATCGACGCCAGCGATCCGGTGGAGCTCAACGACATCGGCGCGTCGGGCACGGCGACGGAGTGGGCGCTGATGTCCTGGTTCGCGCAGGCCGGCTACTCGTTCAAGAACCGATACATCCTCAGCGGTGCGGTGCGCCGCGACGGCTCGAGCCGGTTCGGCAAGAACAACCGCTGGGCCACATTCCCATCCGTGTCGGCGGCCTGGAACGTTTCAAACGAACGCTTCTTCGAACGCGTGGATGTCATCTCCAGCCTGAAGCTGCGCGGCAGCTGGGGCCAGCTGGGCAACCAGGAGATCGGCATCTATCCCTACAGCTCCCTGGTGAGCACGGGCGATTATGTCTATGTCCTTGGCGACGGCCAGATCGTGACCGGGGCGACTATCGTCGAGACGGGCAACGAGAATATCAAGTGGGAGACGAGCACGCAGACCAACGTCGGCATCGACATGAGTTTCTGGCAGGATCGCCTGACGCTGACGGCCGATTACTTCGTCAAGAAGACGGATGACATCCTCGTGCGCGTCCCGGTCCCGCAGGCCGGCAGCGCCGGGAATCCGCCGTACGTCAACGCCGCGTCGGTGCAGAACAAGGGTTTCGAACTCGCGCTGATCTATAAGAACCAGGCCGGCAAGCTGAGCTACAACATCGGCGCCAACGTCTCGTCGATCCGCAACGAGGTCCTCTCGATCGCCGGCAGCGAGCCCATCCTCGGCGGATTCGGGCTGTCCGACGGGCCGATCACGCGCACGGAGCCCGGATATCCCGTCGGTTCGTTTTACTTGTATGAGGTTGCCGGCATCTTCCAGAGCCAGGAGGAGATCGATGCCAGCGCCTTCCAGACCCAGTACACGCGGCCCGGTGACATCCGCTTCGTGGACATCAACGGCGACAATGTGATCAACGACAAGGACCGGCGCCACGTCGGGGATCCGTTCCCCGATTTCACGTTCGGCGCCAACGTCTCACTCAACTGGCAGAACTTCGACTTCTCCATGCTCATGCAGGGCGTTGTCGGCAATGACGTGTACTTCCTCTACGGCAATTTTGCGTACGAGACGCAACTGCGCGGATTCAATTCGTACCGCGATCTCCTCGATCGGTGGACGCCGCAGAACCCGAACAGCGACATCCCGCAGGTCAGCGTGGATGACCGCAACGGCAACCGCCGCGCGTCCACGCGCTTCCTGTATGACGGGTCGTATGTGCGCGTCCGCAATGTGACCCTCGGCTATAATTTCAGGGATCTCGTCGGGACGAAGGCCATCTCGAGCCTGCGGCTCTACCTCACCGTCCAGAACGCGCTCACCTTCACCAAGTATCCCGGCCTCGATCCGGAGATCCAGGCCAACGCGAATGACACGCGGGGACTGGGCCTCCCGTCCGACCTGAGTGTTGGCATTGACTGGGGCACGGTGCCCTCGGCCCGCACGTGGGTAACCGGTATCCAAATCGGATTTTGATCATGCAAGCTCCACACCTGAACCATCTGCCGATGAAAACGATATTTCTCATGTTGTGCGCCGCGATGCTGTTCTCCGCGTGCAACGGGTTGCTGGACAAGGAGCCGATCGCCACGCTCGATGCGGGTTCGTATTTCCAGACCGCGGATGATGCCGAGCAGGCGCTGAATGCGGCGTATCGCCCGCTGTTGATCAACAACGCCAACAATAACTTCTACTGGGCCTTTGCCGTGATCGCCTCGGACGAGGCCATCACCGGCGGGGACGGTTCTCGGCCCGGCCTTGTCGAGCTGGAGTCGTTCACCTTTACGCCGCGCACCGAGGAGTTCAACCAGTTTTGGAAGATCCAATATCAGGGCATCACGCAAGCCAACCTGGTGCTCGGCAACCTGCCGGACGTGGACATGCCCGAGACGCAGCGCAACCGGATCACCGGCGAGGCGTTGTTCCTGCGCGGATATTATCACTTCCTGCTCGCCCAGGTCTTCGGCGACGTGCCGCTGTTTACGCGCATCGTGCCGCCGGACGAGCTGCGTGTGCCGCGCACGCCGCGGGCGGAGGTGTTGGCGCAGGTCATCGCCGATTGCCAGGCCGCAGCCGCGTTCCTGCCGGTCACGGCGCCAATCGCCGAGACGGGCCGGGCCACGCGCGGTGCCGCCCTGGCGCTTGCCGCAAAGGCTAACCTCTACCTGGAAAATTGGACGGGTGTATTGGATTATGTGGAGCAAGTGAAGGCGCTCGGCGTGTACGACCTCATGCCGGACTATGGGGACAACTTCCGCAAGGAGACGCAGAACAACGCGGAGAGCGTGTGGGAGATCCAGCATGTCAACATTGAACTGGGCGTCGGCAATTTCCTCAACCAATGGTGGATGTCGCGCAAGGTGGACGGCTATGGCTTTGCCGAGGTGACGGAGGACTTTGTCAACGCTTTCGAGCCCGGCGACCCGCGCCGCCGGTTTACCGTCGCAAGCCGCGACGAGGAATACTTCGGGACGATCTACAAGAATTCGTTTTCCTCGACGCGCTACAGTCCGCGGAAATACCTGCAGGACACGTCGACCGTGACCCAGCCGGCTGACGGGGACATCAATTACACGGCGATCCGTTTTGCCGAGGTGCTCCTGTGGGAAGCCGAGGCGCTTGTCGAACTCGGCCGGGCGACGGAGGCGCAAGTGCCGCTCGAGCGCGTGCGCGCACGCGCCCGGGCGCAAGCCGATGACCCGATGACTGCGCTGCCGCCAGTCACGGCGTCCGATCCCGCGACCATGCGCGAAGCCGTCCGGCATGAGCGGCAGGTGGAGCTGGGATTCGAGTTGCACCGGTATTTCGATCTGGTGCGATGGGGCATCGCCGCGGACGTGATCCCGTTTTTCCAGGCAGGCAAGCATGAAGTATTCCCACTGCCCCAGACGGAGATCGACCTCAACCCGGCGTTGCAACAAAACCCGGGGTATTGATCGAGTCCGGCGGACGACCGGGTGATGTTTGTCCGGGAGAGTATCGGGATCGGGAGGCATTGCATCATCGATCGCCGGGATGGAATGAGAAATTTGACAGGCAGGAGATCCTGCGCTTTGTAACCTGAGATGCGGAAGACGGTTGTTTTATTCTTTGTGATTTGCGTGCGCTGTGTCATTGGCCAACCGGGCCAGGTCAGCATTCCCCGGGTCGAGCTCATGCCGGCGCAGCCCACGCCGTATGCCATGCGGGATTGGCGCGAGGTGGCTACCCAGTATGACTCCTTCGTGTATGACCGCGCACGCACAGGGCAGTATCTCCCGCTCTGCTTCCTGAACCCGGCCGGGGTCAATTACCCCGAGATCGAGACGTTCCGGCTGCATACATACGTCGGCACCAATTCCCCGTTCGGCAACGAGGCGATCAATGTGCTGCCGTCCCTGGTGGGCGCGAGTCTTGTCGGCATCGATAAGCGCGACCAGTTCGGCAAGGACTGGATCCGGATGTCCCGTGATTTCTTCAACAAGGCCAACGGGGAGAATATCTATCTCAACGCCCCGGGGGCGACGAGCGGCAACGACTGGTGGTACGACATGATGCCGAATGTCTACTTCTACCAGTTGTACGACCTCTATCCGGACCATGATCCGGAGATCGACCGGCAGTTCGCGACCGTGGCCGACCGCATGGCCGAGGCGGTGCAGGCGATGGGCGGCCGCGAGGCACCCTGGTCACCGGCCTATATGAATTTCCGCGCCTGGCGGTTTGCGGCGATGGAGCCGAATGCCAACGGCGTGCCCGAGCCGGAAGCCGCGGGGGCTTATGCCTGGCTGCTGTATCACGCGTGGAAGACGACGGGCGATGACCGCTATCGCAAGGCAGCCGAATGGTCGCTCGAATTCCTCGATGGCTGGACGACCAATCCGTCCTACGAGTTGATGCTGCCATACGGCACGCTCATCGCCGCGAAGATGAACGCCGAACTCGGGACGAACTACGATATCGGAAAGATGATCAATTGGTCCTTCGACCGCGGCCCGCTGCGCGGATGGGGAACGATCGTGGGCACCTGGGGCGGATTGAATGTCTCCGGCCTCGTCGGGGAAGCCAATGATGCAGGAAATGATTACGCCTTCCAGTTGAACGGCGTGCAACAGGCGGCGGCGCTTGCCCCGATGGTGCGTTACGATAAACGCTATGCACGCGCCGTGGCGAAGTGGATCCTCAACCTGGCGAACGCGACGCGCTTGTTTTACCCGTCCTTCCTTCCAGCCGACCAGCAGGATGCGTCGGGGTGGTCGACGGTGCATGACCCGGAAAACGTCATGGGCTATGAAGCGTTGCGGCAGGTCTGGCAGGGCAAGTCCCCTTTTTCCACCGGCGATGCCGTCAACGGCGGATGGGCGACGACCAACCTCGCGCTGTATGGGACATCATCCATCGGCTACCTCGGTGCGCTTATCGCCCCTACCAATGTCGAACGCATCCTCCGGATCAACGTGCTCGCCACGGACTTCTTCCGGGACGAAGCCTATCCGACCTATCTGTATTACAATTCATATGCAAGTCCCCGTTCGGTGCAACTGCAAACCGGCAGCACACCCGTTG
>CAYMLN010000144.1:1429-6202 GCA_964391045.1 uncultured Saprospiraceae bacterium | reverse complement strand
GCCCTTGTTGGCAACAGCCCAGACCCCTCAGGTCACGGTTCGACTTTCCAATCCCTACTACGATTGCCGGACATTCACGTACTGCCTCGATGTCGAGTTCCAGTCGAATACGCCGGATGTCCAGGTATTCGGGATGAACGTCAGGTTCTTCTACCCGGATGACCTGATGGAGTTCATTGATTTTCGGGATTACGCGCCGGGCTATGGCCCGGTGGCGCCCAATCCGCCGACCATGACGTCCAATATGGCTGTCGGACCGACCTGGTTCAACTTCACAGGCGGAGCGACCTTTATCAACGGCGCGATCGAACGGATCAACCAGTCCCAGCCGCCGATCGAGCTTCCCCTCGCCGGGTGGACAAGGTTGTTCCGGATGTGTTTCCTGGTCGATACCACGCAGGTGGGCTCGGCCAATTTCTGCCCGTCCGTCGTTTGGGATCTCGAGGTCAACCCGGCCAACGGCGGTTACCTGACCGGCGACGACGGCGTCGTGATCTCCCGCGTCGATCCCGACAACCCCAGCAGCTCGCTCCCGACGCTCGAGCAGGTCGTCCAGTATAACTGGGCGTACAGCGGGCCGGGAACGCCGCCTTATGGCGCGCCGCAGGAGGACATCTGCCTGATCACGGATTGCGTCTATGACCTCGCGCTCACCAAGGACCTTGACGCGGCCCCAAATCCCATCCTCCGGGGCGATAACGTGGATTTCCGGATCGAGGTCACCAACGAGGGGAATACCCCGGTCGACCAGGTCACGATCACGGATTATATCCCGCAAGGATTCCTCCTCAATGATCCGGACTGGACGGCCGGGACGGCCGGCAGCACCGGGCAAAGCGCCTCGATCACGCTGTCGGAAGCCAATGGCGGCCTGCCGGCCGGCGGGCTTGCCCCGCTGTCGAGCACGACCGTGGTGATCACCCTGCAAGTCGGCCCTGACGCCGTCTTCGGACTCCATCGCAACGTGGCGGAAATCTTGTCTTTCTATAATCTCGATGGGATCAATGTCAGCGGACAGGACCTCGACAGCTCGCCGGACGACGACGACCTCAACGACCCCGATGCGGAAGATGACCATGACGATCATATCGTATGCGTCTATGTGGAGCCCGGCCTGGACGGCAATGACCTGGTCTGCGAAGGGGCGACGGAAACATATTCCGTTGCGGCCTTCGACCCGACGCATACGTATTCCTTCACGTTCAGCAATCCCGTATTCTACTCGTTCAACATCCTGACAGGTATCCTCACCGTCGAGTGGAATCTTCCGGAGGGCACCGTGACCACGATCACAATCACCCAGCAGGATGGGGCGGACTGCTCGGCCACGGCTGAAATTGAGGTACGCATCCACCAGAATGGACCGATGGCGTGCCTCGACCACGTCAATATCTCGATCGACAACGAATGCGGCACCGTCGTGACGCCCGGCATGGTCCTCAGCGGGGTCGACCCGCTCGAGATGGAGATCTACAAGGTCTTTGTCATCGCGGCCAACGGGGATACGATCCCCAACGCGACGCTGACCTGGGAGCATGTCGGCCAGACCTTCATGATCTCCGTCCTGGATTGCTGCACCGGCCAAAGCTGCTGGTCCTGGGCCACGATCGAGGACAAGCTGCCCCCGCGGCTCGACTGCCAGTGCGAGGCGCCCAACCAGGATGAGAACTGCCTGATCTCCTGTCTCGAAGTCGAGGATTTCATCGACGGCACCATCCCCGAGCAGTATCGCCCGGTCGTCATGGACAATTGCAGCGAGACGACGCTCGTCCTGACCGACCTCTCGTATGATTACTACGGGTGTGACGGCGGACTGATCACCGTCAGCTGGCTCGCGACCGACCATGCCGGCAATACGGGCACCTGCACGCAGGAGTTCCGTATTCGGCCCCTCGACCTCGGCCGCCTGCTCTTCCCCGACGACTTCGCGGGCGACTGCGATGACTCGTCCGATCCCGCGTATACCGGATGGCCGACGTTGTTCGGACAAAACGTCACCACGTTCCCGACAGCGTGCAACATGATCGCCTACTACACGGACCAGGTGATCGACCTGTGCGGCAACGGCCGCAAGATCATCCGCCTGTGGCGCGTGGTCGACTGGTGCAACAACGAGACCCGCACGCATCCGCAGGTCATCTACCTCCGCGATGTCGTGGGCCCGGTCATCGCCCCGATCGCGCCCATCACCGTGAATGCCGCGCCCTGGGCATGCGATGCGGACCTGGTCCTGCCGCGCCCGTCGGCCACGGACGCCTGCAGCCCGATCACCCGCTACCAACTCTTCTCGCCGTTCGGCGTCGTCGTCGAGACCGGCGGGCAATTCATCCTCAACGACCTGCCCGTGGGCACGCACCTGCTGCGCTGGGTCGTCACGGATGAATGCTACAATACAAGCTCGGCCACATTTAACGTGACGGTGCGCGATGTCTCGCCCCCCGCCGTATCGTGCCATGCCCACACCGTCGTGAGCCTCACCGAGGAGCGCCTCGGCGGCATCACGCTGGTCCCGGCGTCGGCCTTCGATGACGGCTCGCGCGACAATTGCTCCGACGTGACACTGCGCGTGCGCCGCATGGACAGCTGCATCGACGTCGACTGGACCACCGCCGGCGCCTGCGCCGACGAGACGCCCAACGGCGTGATCAACGACTACGACCGCGGAACGGCCTTTGGCCCCTGCGTGCCCTTCGGCTGCTGTGACGCCGATGCCGGCCCGATCATGGTCGTGCTCGAGGTGTCCGATGCCCAGGGCAACGTCAATACCTGCATGATCGAGGTCAACGTCCAGGACAAGCTCGCGCCGAACGTGACGTGCCCGCCGACGATCATCGTCAGCACGGACTTCCTCTTTGACGCCCAGCCGGGCATGATCGCCGACACCGACGGCGACGGCAGCCTCGACGAGGACCCGCTCAGCGCCCTCTTTGGCAACGTCTACGACGCCTCCCGCTACGATGACGCCGACCGGAAGTCCATCATCATCCACGATCCCGGAAACCCGAACCAGCCGCAGCCCTACAACTGGGGCCGCGAGGGCTGGGCCGCCGATTACTGCCAGCTCGAACTCACCGTCGAGACCACCATCACCGAAGACTGCACGGGTGCGGCCTTTCCGCCCTCCGCACCGGACGGCGCCGTAAAGCGCATCCGCCGCGTGTTCCGCGCCAACGACGGCCAGAAGACCAGCTCCTGCATGCAGGATATCTACGTGGTCGACTTCGATCCGTTCTACATCAGCGACGAGACATGCTTCAACGATGACCCGAACGACGGCGTCATCTGGCCCTGCGACGTGCTCATCACGTCGTGTAACGGCAACATGGAGAGCGCCGGCGCGCCGGTCATTCTCAACGACGGCCTGGACATCATCGGCGTGGCCAGTGAAGACGAACAGTACGCCATCGCCGACGGCGCATGTTTCAAGATCCTGCGCACGTGGCGGGTGATCAACTGGTGCCAGTTTGACGCCACGACCGGCGCCGGCATGTGGAGCTACACCCAGGAGATCAAGGTGCTCGACCAGTCCGCCCCGGAATTCCCGGCATGTCCGTCGGCCCCGGTCGAGCTGTGCACGAACAGCCCCGGTGTCCGCCTGCCTGAGAACAACCAGGTCTTCCTCGGCGAGGGCAACCCGCTCGCTTCGTCCTGCGGCGTGCACGTGGGCATGAGCCAGCCGGTGCGCGACATGTGCAGCAGCAGCGTGATCTACGACGTCAAGATCTATCCCTTCAACGGCCCGGAATTCTTCCAGGTCCGGCCGGAGACGGTCCTGGCGCTCGATGAAAATCACGAAGGCATCATGAGCTTCGATTCGGAAAATGCGCCCTTCGTCAAGGGCATCGAGAACGGCCTGCCATACAACAGCCCCGAATGCGGCGACTATCACCGCATCGTGTGGACCGTCGAGGACGGCTGCGGCAACCGCAGCTACTGCGACTACCTCTTCCGCCTCGAGGACTGCAAGGCGCCCACGCCGGTCTGCCTCAACGGGGTCAGCACCGTGATCATGGAGGGCGACGGGTCGGTTGCGATCTGGGCCTCTGACTTCGAGGCGTCGAGCGTGGACGACTGCACGCCCAACGACCAGCTGGTGTTCAGCTTCAGCGGCACGGCCTACGAGCCCGGCCGGACCTTTACCTGCGACAACGTACCCGGCTTCGGGATCCAGATCCCGGTCAGCATCTGGGTGGCGGACGGGGGCAATGACCAGGACTGCGATGGGGTGATCGAATGGAACGAGCGCAACAAATCGGAATGCGTCACCTACATCATCATCACCGATCCGTCCAATGCCTGCGACGGGCAAGGCCTGGGCCTGGCCGGTGAGATATTCACCAGCCATGAAGAAGCCGTGGCCAAGGTCGCTGTCAACGTGACGGCGCCCGGCATGACCATTCCCGGGACGATGACGCCGGACAACGGCAAATTCTCCTTCACCGGCCTGGCTGCGGGGTACACCTACACGGTCACGCCGGAGCGACTCGATGATCCGAAGAACGGGGTGAGCACGCTCGACCTCGTGCGCATCCAGAAGCACCTGCTCGGGCTCGAGCCCTTCGCCGATGCCTATCAGTATCTCGCCGCCGATGCCAATACCAGCGGATCGGTGACCGCGATCGACCTCATCGAGATCCGCAAGGAACTGGCCAAGGCCGGCTTCGAGGCCGACGCGGCGACCATCGGGTTCCACCTCGAACGCCGCCACGGCACAAGCCCATCGGTATCGACGATCTGGCGGATCCTCACCGACCGTGGCTTCGTCACCCCCCA
>CAYMLN010000144.1:0-1419 GCA_964391045.1 uncultured Saprospiraceae bacterium | reverse complement strand
CTCGGCCACGCCGACGGGTTTGCCAACAAGCCCAGCAGGCGCTTCGTCCGCGAAGGCGCGGTCGCCGGCCAGGGCCAGCCCTGGGTCTATGAGACGTCGGCCACGGTCGATCTCCACGACGGCCAGCCGATCACGGACCTCGACTTCGTCGGCATCAAGGTCGGCGACGTCAACGCCTCGGCCGTGGCCAATGCCACGCAGGTCATGCCGCGCAACGCCCGGGCGCGCATCCCGGTCATCGCGGCCGCCCAGCCGCGCCATGGACAGGCTGACCTCTTGCAGGTCAAGCTCATCCTGCCGCGCGATCTCAGCGGCTTCCAGTGGACCCTCGAGCTCGACGGGCTGACCCTCATCGACGCGACGAGCCGCGACATCCCGTTTGACGAGAACAACTTTGGACAACCCGCGCCGGGCATCGTGACCATGAGCTGGAACGGCGACATGGCCGCCGCCGACCATGACGGCGACGTCGCCCTGCTGCTGACCTTCAAGGCCTCCGGCGAGGTGCGCCTCGACGAGGCCCTCCGTCTCACCGGCCGGGTCACGGCCGCCGAAGCCTACACGACGCTGGGCGAGATCCGCGACGTCGAGCTCATCGTCCCCGAAGACGACAATGCATCCGACTTCGCCCTCCACCAGAACCTGCCGAACCCGTTCCGCGACCAGACCCTTATCGGGTTTGACCTGCCGGCAGCCGGCGAGGCCGTGCTGACCGTCTTCGACGCCGCGGGCCGCGTGGTCTACCGCAACATCGGTGAGTATCCGGCGGGCTACAACACGCTCATCCTGCGCACGAGCGAGATCCAGGCGGAAGGCGTGCTCTACTACCACCTCGCCTCCGGCGGCCTCTCGGCCACCCGCAAGATGGTGATGGTGCGGTGATCCACTGCGCCAGAACATGATAAAAGGGCTGCCTCATGGATTGGGGCAGCCCTTTTTTTCATAGGGCATAGTGCAAAGGGCATAGGGGCCTGCCGGAGGCTTGGGCCGGGGAGGATAATCTGGGCAGCTTGGATTAATGGCTTGCCGACTGTATTCCTGGCACCTTTGCGTCGTTGCGTCTTTGCGCGAGACCTTTCGAAGGTCTTTTTTAGCATCGTTGTTTCGATCGATGGCGGGATTGCTTTGGTCGGATAAGAGAAGGGGCCAGCCCCCGTATTGTCGCACCCCCGACACTGCCGCCTGCCTTCCCGGCCTCACCGTCCGTTATGGGGTGAACAAGCCCCGGATTGCGATATATTTACGAGTTGAATCATCCGCCGCCGTTTCATCCCTTTTTCCAGGCCAACCTGTTCTTGTCCATGCCTCTTATGCAGCGCTTTCCAGCAGTTGCCCAAACAACCAAATTTGATAAATGCTTCCGTCAGCCGTGTCTTCGGCTCAGGTACCTTTTCCCTCTTCTCCTCACCCTGTGGGCCC
>CAYMLN010000143.1:0-6206 GCA_964391045.1 uncultured Saprospiraceae bacterium | reverse complement strand
GTCTCCTCGATCTTGCGGAAGACATCATCCAGGGAGATGACGTCGGCGTAGGTGTAGATTCCGATGGAGACCAGAGGGGTGAACTGGTGCTTGCGGGCGGAGACGAACTGCCGCTTGGGCGAGTCGAAACTTTCGATAAGCAGGCCGTTGGACCGCGAGGCAAACATCTTGTAGAGGCCGGGCATACCGCTCACGGCGATGATATTGTCGAGTTTCATAGACGGGTCAGTAGGCCAGGAGTTTCATCATTTGATTGTATAAACGCGCCGGCGGCAGGAATTGCTGTTCGAGGACGGCCGCAAACGGCACGGGCGTGTCGAGGGCGCCGACGCGCATCACCGGCGCATCCAGGTCGCCGAAGAAATGCTCGGCGATATGGGCCGCGATGTCCCCGCCGATCCCGCCGGTGAGCGTGTCCTCGTGCAGCACGAGCACGCGGTTGGTCCGCCGCACACTTTCACCCACCGCGTCCCAATCCACAGGCAGCAGCGTACGCAGGTCGACGATGTCGAGGTCGAGGCCGTGTTCGTCGGCGAGGGCTTCCGCCCAGCGGACACCCATGCCGTACGTGATAATGGAGGCCTCGCTGCCGGTCCGCACCTGGCGGGCCTTCCCGATCGGCGTCGTGTAGTAGCCGTCCGGCACGATACCGCTGATGCCGCGGTAGAGGGCCTTGTGCTCAAAGAACATGACGGGGTTCGGATCCTCGAAGGCGCTGAGCAGGAGACCTTTCGCGTCCTCGGGCGTCGAGGGATAGACGATCTTGAGGCCCGGGGTGTGGTAAAACCACGCCTCGTTGCTCTGGCTGTGGAAGGGTCCCGCGCCTGTGCCGGCGCCCGTCGGCATGCGCACGACGACATCGGCATTGGCGCCCCACCGGTAGTGGAGCTTGGCGAGGTTGTTGACGATCTGGTTGAAGCCGCAGGTCACAAAGTCGGCAAACTGCATCTCTACCATCGCCTTGTAGCCTTCAAGGCTCAGGCCGAGGGCGGTGCCGACGATACCGCTCTCGCAGAGCGGCGTGTTGCGGACGCGGTCCTTGCCGTACTTCGCGACGAAGCCGTCGGTGATCTTGAATACCCCGCCGTAGTCGGCGATATCCTGGCCCATCAGCACGAGTTTCGGATGCCGGCGCATGGCCTCGTCGAGGCCGGCGGAGATCGCATCGACAAACCGCATTTCCTGGCCGCTTGTGGCGGGCTGGCTTGGTGTCGGGACAAAGGGCGCGTACATGTCCCCGAGCTCGCGGTCCAGGTCGGCCGTCAGTTCGGGCATGGTCGCGCTGATATCGAGATGCTCCTGGATCAGCGCTTCATTGGCGGACCGCATCTGGCGGATCTGCTCCTCGGTAAGGATGCCCTCATCGAGGAGCCAGGCCTCGTAGTTGCGCACGGGATCTTTCTTGTCCCAGGCCTCGATGAGTTCGGGCGGCACATATTTGACGCCCGATGCTTCCTCGTGCCCGCGCATGCGGAACGTCATGCACTCGATGAGCACGGGGTGCGGCTTCTTGCGCATTTTTCGAGCGTACTTCTCAATCGTCGAGTAGACCTCGATGATGTTGTTGCCGTCGATCGTGATCCCTTCCATGCCGTAGCCCTTGGCCTTGTCGGCGAGGTGCTTGCACATGAACTGGTCCGTTGAGGGCGTGGAGAGGCCGTAGCCGTTGTTCTCGATGATGAACATGACGGGCAGGGACCACACGGCGGCGATGTTAAGCGCTTCGTGGAAATCCCCCTCGCTTGTGCCGCCCTCGCCCGAGAAGGCGACGGAGACCATCGGCCGTCCGTCGAGCTTGTAGGCCAGCGCCGCGCCACAGGCGAGCGCGAGCTGGGGCCCGAGGTGCGAGATCATGCCGACGATGCCGTGCTCGAGTGTGCCGAAGTGGAACGACCGGTCGCGCCCCTTGGTAAAGCCGTCCGGCTTGCCCTGCCATTGCGAGAAGAGCCGGTGCAGGGGAATGTTGCGATTTGTAAAAACGCCCAGGTTTCGGTGCAGCGGGAAGACCAGCTCGTCCGGCGCCAGGGCCAGGGTGACGCCCGTCGCGATGGCCTCCTGGCCGATGCCGGAGAACCATTTAGATACCTTGCCCTGCCGCAGCAGCTTGAGCATCTTGTCCTCGATCATGCGGGGCAGCAGGATGCCCCCGTAAAGGCGCAGGAGATCCTCGTCGGTCAGTTTGCCGCGCTTGTACCGGATCGGGCGCTTGGTGCCGGGCTCTGTGGTCATGGTCGCGCAAAAGTATCTGTTTTTGCCTGTCCCCGGGCCGGCGAACGAGCCAGGCGATTCTCAGGCGGTGAACAAGTCGCGAAGGATGCGGACGGAGTTCACCTCGCGAAGGGATTCGACATGAAGCTGGTAGTAGAGGATGAGCTGGTCGGTCAGCCGCTGCCGGTCGGGGTAGGGCAATGCGGGGTTGCCTGCGATCACGGCGCGAAGCGATTCGTAATCCTGGGTCTCCAACACATAAGGATGCCCTGGACGGATCGGCGTCAGCTGGCCTTCCAGGAGGTCAAAGTACGCGGCATCACCTGCCGGCTCATCAAGGTCGAGCCCAAAGCCGAGGTAGCCGGTGAGGTCGGCGAGGAAGCGGATCATGAAGAGATTGTCCCGCTCGGCCGAACGGTCAAGTGCGACGAGGCGATCATGCAGGAAGTCGAACAAGGCCGGATGCGGCTCCGCGGTGCGGATGCACTTGGCGCAGATCTCGGCGAGGCACATGACGATGGCCGACTTGTGGCGGTCAAAGGGGATGCTCGCGTAGGGCACCTCCAGCCGGACCTCCTTGATCCGGTTGATCGTCTTTTGTTCGTGGAAGTACGCCACAAGATCCACCAGCGTCATCAGTTGCAGAAACGACGCCGGCGTCGTGGCCTTAGCCTTGCGGACGCTATTGATGACGAACGTCTGCAGGCCTTTCTGCTCGGTAAACAGGTCCGCGATCAGGCTCGTCTCGCCGTACCGGACGGTGCGGAAGACGATGGCGCGGGTGGAATAGAGCACTTTGTAAGGGAAAAGCTAAAAGGGAAAAGTGAACAGTACAATGCTAAGCTCTGCGGGAAAATCTGTGTCTCTGTGGGAAATGTGAAATGCGCTTGTAATGAACAATGACGAATGACGGATGGGTATCACGTTATGTTGATCGCCGAAGATCAGTCGAGTTTGAGGCGGATCTTGCATTGGGCGAGCTTGACCTGGTCGGTGGTCTTCTGCTTCTTGTACCCCCGGCCTTCGGGGTCGATGTCCTGGTCGTAGCCGGTGGCGCCGGTCACAGCCTTGTCGGTCATCTTGTCGGTGAGGCGGCCCACGCCGCCGAAGACGGTGGCGGAGGTATTCTCTTTCCACCATGAGCCGGCCAGGTCGGCGTCGAAGGTGAGCTCGAGGTAGCCGTCATCGCCCTTGGTGACATCGATTGACTGGCCGGTGAAGACGGACTCGCCCATGTGGTATTCCATGCGGGGGGTCTTGGTCTCCTCGATGTAGCGGACGAAGGCGATGCCCTTGTACTGGCCGGTCATCCAGGCCTTGTCGACCTCGTCGTCCTTCTTGTAGCCCTCGTCGCCGACGATGAGGTATTTGCCGGGCTCGGTGATCTCCTTGCCGTCATAGGTGCCGAGCCACACGCGGAGCGACTTGTCCGGGTTGATCGCATTTCCGGTGATATAGCTGTAAGCGCCAATTATGATGCGGCGGGGTTCGGTCACGTATTCCTTGCCGTCGACAAGGACGGTCATCGTGTTCGGGTTGCCCGACTGGGCGGAAACGCCGATCGTGAGGAGCATCGGGATGACGAGGAAGAAGATCTTTTTCATAGGTCGAATGGTGTGAAATGATGAGGGATGTCCAAAATTACGGTTTCCGCGGGCATTGCCTCCGGCGCGCTTTATCTTTCGGGCCATGTACGCCCTCCTGAAGGTATTCCTGTTCCGGATGGATCCCGAACGGGCCCATCAATTTACCATGCGATGGTTCATGCGCCTGCTGGCCATTCCCGGTATCCGGGCGCTTGTGCGGGCGATGTTCAGGGTGGATCGACCCGAGCTCCACCGGAAGGTAGCGGGCCTGACCTTCCGGAATCCGGTTGGCCTGGCAGCGGGTTTCGACAAGGACGGCCGGTATCTCCGCGCCATGGCCGAGCTGGGCTTCAGCCACATCGAGGTCGGCACGGTGACGCCGCGTCCACAGCCCGGCAACCCCAAGCCGCGCCTGTTCCGCCTCGTCCGGTCGCACGCGCTCATCAACCGGATGGGCTTCAACAACGACGGCGTCGAGCGGCTTGCCGGCCGCCTGGCCGGGGGCAAGCCCGACGGCCTCATCGTCGGGGCCAACATCGGCAAGAACAAGGACACGCCCAACGAGCAGGCGGCATCGGACTACCTGGCCTGCTTCGACCGGCTCTACGGACTCGTGGATTACTTCACCGTCAACGTCTCCTCGCCCAATACGCCGGGCCTGCGCGAACTGCAGGATAAAGAACCGCTCACCCGGCTCTTGTCAGCGCTGCAGGCGCGCAACCCGGACCGGGTTCCCGTTTTCCTGAAGATCGCCCCTGACCTGACCGACCAACAGCTCGACGAGATCGTGGATATCGTCTGCGACACCGGCATCGCCGGCGTCATCGCGACCAACACCACGATCTCCCGCGAAGGCCTCGCCGAACCCAGGGCGGACATCGACGCCATCGGCGCGGGTGGCCTCAGCGGCGCGCCCCTGTTGGCCCGGTCGACCGCCGTCGTCGCCTACCTCCATGCCCGCAGCGAAGGACGGTTTGCCGTCATCGGCGTCGGCGGGATCGACAGCCCGGACGCGGCCCGTGCCCATCTCGACGCCGGTGCGGACCTCGTGCAAGTCTATTCTGGACTGGTGTATGCGGGTCCGGGGCTGGTCAGGAGGATCCTGGGCCACCTGTAGTTGGGCGTTTATCAGGTTTATGAGGTTTATCAGGTTTGTGACAGCACTTTAGTTTTTCACTGTTCACTGTTCATTACAAGGACATTTCACATTTCCCACGGAGTCCCAGATTTTCCCGCAGAGCCTACCAGGTCATTGTTCATTGTCCATTGTTCACTACAAGCATATTTCACATTTCCCACGGAGCCACAGATTTTCCCGCAGAGCTTAGCTTTTCACGGGTCATTGTTCATTGTTCACTGTTCATTGTTCACTGGTCCTTTAAATATTCCGCCCCCCTTGAATCGCCGTATCGGAATGTGCCTTAAATTGCCTCCACCCCGGCAAGGGGGGTGTTGAAACGAACGGAATATGGGAGAAGCACGGGTGACGGTCGTCACCAACCAGGACCAGATGCAGCAGTTTGTCCGGTCGCTGCTGGAGGATGTCAAGGCATTGGAGTACATGCTCGACCAGGGTTGGTTCGAGTCGGATGTCATGCGGATCGGGGCGGAGCAAGAGATGGTGCTGGTGGACCAAAAGTCCTACAAGCCGGCCTGCATCAATCTCGAGGCCCTGCAGCACATGACCGAATGGCCATGGGTCGACACCGAGCTGGCGCGGTTCAACCTGGAGATCAACATGGAGCCGCGCGTCTTCACGGGCCAGGCGCTCCGGCAGATGGAAGACGAGACGACGACCAAGCTCCAGAAGATCGAGGAAGTGGTCAACCGGCTCGGTGCTACGGTCGTCCTGACCGGGATCCTGCCGACCCTGCGCAAGTATGACCTCGAGATGAAGAACCTGACGCCCAAGCAGCGCTACTTCGCGCTGATGGAGGCGCTCAACCAGCAGCTCGAGGGCACCACATACGAACTCAACCTCGTCGGCATCGACGAGCTCATCATCAAGCACGACTCCCCGCTGCTCGAGGCGGTCAACACGAGCTTCCAGGTACACCTCCAGGTCAGCCCGGCCCAGTTTGTCAACATGTACAACCTGTCCCAGGCCCTGGCCGGGCCGATCATGGCCATCGGCGCCAATTCGCCGATCGTCTTCGGCCGCCGGCTTTGGCACGAGTCGCGTATCGCGATGTTCCAACAGGCGCTCGACACGCGCTCCACGCACGACCACATGCGGGAGCGGAGCCCGCGGGTCAACTTCGGCCGCCACTGGCTTGACCATTCGATCCTCGATATCTACCGCGAGGACATCGTCCGGTTCCGCGTCCTGCTCGCCGGCGAAGTGCACGAGCACGCCATGGAGAAGATCATGGCCGGCCAGGTGCCGTCGCTGCGATCGCTCCAGGTCCACAA
>CAYMLN010000142.1:5256-6222 GCA_964391045.1 uncultured Saprospiraceae bacterium | reverse complement strand
CCCCGCCACCCCAAGGCAGCTCCGGAGGAGCGAAAGCTATTTAGCAGACGGATGCAGCGCGTGATCAAAGCTCCGGAGGAGCGGCACATGCAACGGTTCGAGAAGCCCTGCTCGGCAAGGACGAATGAACACTAACCGAAAGTCACCTGCCTATTCGGCCATGAAGGGATACCGGTAGTCCGTCGGCGGATTGAAATTCTCCTTGATCGATCGCGGCGAGACCCACCGATACAGGTTGAGGACGCTGCCAGCCTTGTCGTTCGTACCGGAGGCCCGGGCCCCGCCAAACGGCTGCTGGCCCACGACCGCGCCGGTCGGCTTGTCATTGATGTAGAAATTACCCGCGGCATGGCGCAACCGGTCCGCGGTCATGGCCACGGCCTCGCGGTCCCGCGCGAAAACCGCACCCGTCAGCGCGTATGGCGATGTGGTGTCCAACACCCCAAGGATCTTCTTGTACTCAGCGTCCGGGTATACATATACGGTCAGCACGGGTCCAAAGATCTCCTCGCACATAGTCACGTATTTCGGGTCGGTGACCTCGATGACGGTCGGCTCGATGAAGAAACCTACGGACTTGTCCGCCTTGCCGCCGGCGATGATCTTCGCGTCCTTCGACTTGCGGGCATTCTCGATATACGCCGAGATCTTGTCGAAGGCCTTCTCGTCGATCACCGCGTTGATGAAATTGGTGAAATCCTCCGGAGACCCCATCTTCATCGACTTCAGGTCGGCCAGGAGACGCTTCTTGATGGCGGGCCAGAGGGATGCCGGCAGATAGGCCCGACTCGCGGCCGAGCACTTCTGTCCCTGGTACTCGAACGCGCCGCGCGCCAGGGCGACAGCCACGGCCACAGGATCGGCCGACGGATGGGCGATCACAAAATCCTTGCCGCCGGTTTCCCCCACGATGCGCGGGTAGGACTTGTACTTGGCGATATTCTGCCCTATCGTGCTCCACAGGCG
>CAYMLN010000142.1:0-5246 GCA_964391045.1 uncultured Saprospiraceae bacterium | reverse complement strand
ACCCCCGTGCTGCCGGTAAAGTGGATGCCGGCAAAATCCGGATGATTGAAGATCACCTCGCCGGCCGTCGGTCCGTCGACAAAAACGAGATTGATTACGCCGTCCGGAAGACCAGCCTCGATCAGCACCTCCATGATCACCTGCGCGGAGTAGATCTGGGTCTCCGAGGGCTTCCACACCACTGTATTGCCCATGAGCGCGGGCGCCGTGGGCAGGTTGCCGGCAATGGAGGTGAAGTTGAACGGCGTCAGTGCGAAGACGAAGCCTTCAAGCGGCCGGTACTCCATCCGGTTCCAGGTCAGCGGCGCGCTGATCGGCTGCACGCCATAAATGTCAAGCATGTACTGGACATTGAACCGAAAGAAGTCGACCAGCTCGGCGACGCAATCGATCTCGGCCTGGAAGATATTCTTGCTCTGGCACAGCATGGTGGCTGCATTCATCCTCGCCCGGTAAGGGCCGGCAAGCAGGTCGGCCGCCTTGAGGAAGATGGCCGCGCGCTCCTGCCACGGCATGGCCTCCCAATCGGGCTTGGCCTTCAGGGCGGCCTGGATGGCCTGCCGGACGTGCGTGGCATTGCCCCGGTTGTAACGGCCGAGCAGGTGCTTGCGTTCGTGTGGCGGGCGAATATCCACCTTGTGGTCCGTGGTCACTTCCTTGCCCCCGATGTACATCGGGACATCGACCACTTTCTTCTTCATGTCCTTGATTGCGGTAACGAGTTCGTTGCGCTCCGAGGAGCCTTTCACATAGGACTTGACGGGCTCGTTCTTGATCTCCGGGAGGTGGAATATTGCGTTTGCCATGCTATGCTGGATGTATTTGTTGTCTTCGGTGTTGCGTTAAAACGGAATGCCCTCCGGGAGGAACGGGGAGGCATCGCCCTTGCCCTTGATGATCTCCCGCACGATGGTCGAGCTGATGTGCGAGAATTCCGGCCGGCTGATGAGGAAGAAGGTATCGATCTGGCCGCCGACGATGTGGTTGAGCTGGCTGATCGTCTTCTCGTAATCGAAGTCCGATGAATTCCGCAGGCCGCGGAGCAGATACCTTGCCCCGACCTTCTGGCAGAAATGCACAGTCAGGCCCTCGAAGACATCGACGCTCACCCTCGGCTCATCCCGAAAAACGTGTTCGAGCCAGCGCCGGCGATCCTCGAGGGGAAAAAGGGTCTGCTTGACGCTGTTGACCCCGATCGCGACGATGATCCTGTCGAAGACAGGCAGGGCGCGACGCACCAAGTCCACGTGCCCCGTGGTGATCGGGTCAAAGGAGCCCGGGAAAACGGCAGTCTTGAGTTCAGGCATGCGGCGAACGGGCTTTTCTTGCTGCAAATATGCCACCTTTCCGGCGGATTAATCCGCGAGGTCATCCGTGAGTTCAGGCAGTGCGCCGTAGTGTGCAGGCCGCAAACGGAAGGGAAGCCACAGCAAAAGGAAAAGTACGATCATCAGTGCCTCGCCCCACAGGATATACCAGGGCCACGGGCCCAGCAGGTCAAGGACCGTGGGCCCGGGCGGCTTTTGGAGCGTATAGCTGAAATTGCTGCCGAGCATTTGATTTACCAGGTGCACGATGACCAGGTAAACCTGCGCGTAGATGATCGCGTTGAGCAGGTCCCGCCCGTTGATCCGGATTCGCCACACGATGATCGTGTACAGCATCGCCGCGACGATGCCGCCGTGGGTGAAGAAGTATTTGAAATAGGCGAAAGACGGAAAGCCCCGCTGGATATCAGGCGTGAGAAGCGCCTGCAGGGTCCCTGCCATGGCCCAGAAATAAAAGATGCCGATCCACTTCCGGTCCCGCCGGTAGAGGACAAACGGCAGGGCGATCGCGACGATATCGCAGAGGTAGAGCGGCAGGTCCGTGCGCGGATCATATGTCCCGGCCGCGATATGCACCATGGCCTCGATGAGCACGGAAGAAAAGGTCAGCCCGGCCAGGACGATGGCCATATTGATCTTCCGCAGGTCGTCGCCGGCCTGGCCGTGCCGGATCGCGCCCCACGTGATGGCTGCGCCCGTGAGCAAGGCCCCGACATGCTGCATCGAATAGGCTTCGAATCCGCCGTCCATGATGCCCAAATGTAGGTGTCCGATCGTGATCCGCAGCGAAAAACAAGTGATTTCCTATCTTGCCCGGATGAAGAAATTGTTGCTCCTCCCCCTCCGCAGGACCAGCCGGAAGGCGATTGTGTTCCTGTTCCTCATGACCTCCCTCGGCGTGACGTTCGCCGGCGAAGGGATGTGGCTGCCTCTCCTCCTGAAAGCCCTCAACGAGGCCGAGATGAAATCGATGGGCATGAAGATGTCGGCCGAGGACATCTACAGCGTAAACAAGGGCAGCCTCAAGGACGCGGTGGTCCATTTCGGGGGATTCTGCACGGGCGAGGTGATCTCCGGCCAGGGCCTGCTGCTGACCAACCACCATTGCGGGTATGACGCAATCCAGAGTCATTCGACCCTGGAGAAGAACTATCTGCGCGACGGGTTTTGGGCAAAGAACAACAGCGAAGAGATCCCGACACCGGGCCTCTTTGCGACGTTCATCGTACGCATCGAGGATGTCACCGGCGCTATGCTCGCCGGTGTGACCCCGGACATGGACACGAAGGCCCGCCAGGCGCAGATCGAGAAAAACGTTGAAACCGTGCGCGCGGGCGCCACGCGTGAAAGCTGGCAGGAAGTGCTGGTCAGGTCCTTTTTCGAGGGCAACCAATATTATCTCTTCGTTACGGAGACGTACAATGATGTCCGGTACGTCGGCTCGCCGCCGGAGTCGATCGGCAAGTTTGGCGCGGATACGGACAACTGGGTCTGGCCGCGCCATACGGGCGACTTCTCCGTGTTCAGGATCTACGCCGGCCCCGACAACAAACCCGCCGAGTATTCCCCCGCAAACAAGCCCTATAAGCCGAGGCATTTCTTTCCTATCTCCCTGGACGGCGTGGCCGACGGCGACTTCACCCTTGTATTCGGCTTTCCTGGTCGTACACAGCAATACCTGCCTTCCTTTGCCGTCCGGCAATTGATCGATCACGTGGATCCTGCACGCATCGGCGTGCGCGACATCTCCCTCGGCATCATGGACAAGCATATGCGCGCCAATGAGGCCACCCGCCTCGCGCTCGCGTCCAAGTACGCCAGCCTGGCCAACGCCTGGAAGAAATGGATCGGCGAACTGCAAGGCCTCAAGGCCAAGCATGCCGTGCAAAAGAAGGAAGCCCAGGAAGCCGAGTTCCTCGCCATCATCCAAAAGGATAACGACCTCCAAAGCCGATACGGCGAGCTTCTCGAGTCCATGGAACGGCTCTACAAGGAAATGGATCCCGTCATCCGCGACAGGACCATCCTGGCCGAGGTCCTTGGCGGAAGCAACGTCGAGATCTTTCGTGCTGCATCGTATGCCGACCGAATGATGAAGGCCTATACGGATAACGGCGAGAAAGGGTTTACGGAAACCGCAAAACGCCTGGCACCGGCGTTGGACGAGTTCTACAAGGACTACCGTGCGGAGGTGGATCATGAGGTCCTGGCTGCCCTGCTGCAGCACACACGGCAAAGCGTATTGCCGGCGAATGTCCCCGGCGTACTCGCTCGCCTGTCAGCCGACGATCCCATGGCCGTGCAAAAACTGGCCGACGATGTCTTTAACCGATCGGTGCTCACGAATCCCGACAAGATGCGTTCGCTGGTAACCGGTGCGGGCAGCGATTTCGAGGCCGCGATCCGGAACGATCCGGGATACCAGCTTTATCTCAACCTGAAGAAGCCCTTCGACGAGCAACTGAACCCCGCATTTAACGCGCTGAATCCCCAGATCAATGAGGCTTTGCAGCAATACATGACCGCCCTCATGGCCGCCTTCCCGCAAAAGCGCTTCTGGCCGGACGCCAACAGCACCCTGCGGGTCACCTATGGCCAGGTCGAGCCCTACGCCCCGCGGGACGGGGTCGTCTACCAGACCAAGACCTACCTGGACGGCGTCATGGAAAAATATGTGCCGGGCGATTATGAGTTTGACGTCCCTCCTCGCCTGCTTGAACTCTACAAGAAGAAGGACTACGGGCCGTATGCCGAGGATGGCAAGTTGCCGGTGTGCTTCATCGCCAGCAACCACACGACTGGCGGGAATTCCGGCAGCCCCGCGATCGACGCCCATGGCAACCTGATCGGGATCAATTTCGACCGCGTCTGGGAAGGCACAATGAGCGACATTTTCTACGATCGCTCCATCTGTCGCAACATCATGGTCGACGCCCGCTACATCCTCTTTGTGATCGACAAGTTCGCCGGCGCGGGCCACCTGCTCGACGAGATGAAACTCGTTCACCCGAAGAAGAAAAAGTGAGCCGGCCAGGGCACATTGTAGCCCTTCTTATTTCTGGGTGCGCGGGATCAGCGTGACGGGAAACTGCACAAGGCTCTCGATCATGGCGGGTGACACGCTGGCCACGCCGAAGAGATAGTTGTCAATGCACACATTTTCAAGTGTCGCCTCGGTGACATCGCCGACATAGCGGCTATACTGCCAGGTCGGCGAGGTCGTGTCGCGCCAATAGATCTTGTAGCCCTTCACGGGCCCGTCGGCCCTCGTCCACTGCAACTTCGTGTTGGCCGTGACGGCCCCGCCGATCATGACCTGCCGGGGCGGCGGCGGTGACATGGCGAGGTGAATTAGCGCCAGGACGTTGACCGCCGTTAACTTCGTGGCATAGTCGAAATCGACGTACTCGATCCGGTCACCATAAATACGCCCGTCCTCTTCCCGAAGGTCTTGATGCTGTCTGTCGTACTGCTCATGGGCTTCCATGATGCGGACAGCGGGAAAGCCGGCGTCATTGAACGGTTTGTGATGTCCGCCCCGGCCGAACCGGTCGAGCCGGTAGATGAGCATGGGATTCAACTCGGGCAGGTTCATGGCCGTGACATCGTGGATGTACCGGGCCAGTTGCCGCGACGGGCCGTCGACTTCGCCGCCGTAAAACCGGAACCACTCCCGCTGTTGCTCGTTGAGCCCGACCGGCACGGGCTCGGAAAAGATCCGGAAGGACGTATTGTCCTTGATGCCCGTGATGCCTTCCGTGTTGCCGATCATGTCGTTGTTTAGCACACCAATGATCTCCCAGCCTTCGGTCTTTGCCTTATCGGCGAGATATTTTCCGCCGACCAGCCCCTGCTCTTCCCCGCTGAGTCCGGCGAAGATGATTGAGTTTGGATAACGCTCCCGCGCGAGCATCCGGG
>CAYMLN010000141.1:0-6224 GCA_964391045.1 uncultured Saprospiraceae bacterium | reverse complement strand
CGACCTGCGTGGAACAGAACCCATCATCGCTGGTGACGGTCACGACAAGATCCTGGAGGTTGGACAGCCCGGTCGCCTGGTACAGGCCGCCGCCGAGGGCGGACAGCGTGCCGTCGGACAGGACGATGGACGATGCAGTGGACTGGATCACCGCTTCCCAGGATTGCAGGTCTGGCGCACACCGCGTGCTTTGGATACCCACGACAGGCGTCGGGGATACGTTGATCGTCACTTCGGCAAAGTCATCGCAGCCTGCTACCGGATTCGTCAGGGTAAACCGCAGCGTGTAGGGGCCGGGATCACTGTCGGCCGTGGTGAAGACGCTGCCATTGATCGTAGCCGGACGTGTGCCGGCGGGTGTGCCGGTGATGCTCCATGTGCCAGGTTCGGGAGTGATCTGCAAGGTCGTAAGGTCAAGCGTCCCGGATGCGCTGCACAGGCCGTCAGGCGGCGTGGCCAGCGCCACGCTGGGACATTCGCAGTTACGGATCACCAGCGATACGGCGGTCGTGTCGATCGTGCAGGGCGGATTGGCGGTTAGCGGCGCGTAGTATACGTTTTGGGTGCCTGAGGGAACGGTGCCGTGGACGAGCACACTTCCACTGACGATCGCTCCGGGTATATTCGGAATAAAGAACCATTGCCCCGCGGTGGTCCCGAAGGTGATCAACTGGTCGAGGTCGAAGGTCCCGGTCGCCGTGTCGCAAAACGTGAGTGGCGTCGTTTGGAGTTGATAATACGCGTCGCCGTCGATGACCCAGTCGATCGTCTCGCTGGCTGCCGGACATGCGCCTGTCGGATCCGTCACGGTAAACGTGAAGGAAAGTGCGCCGGCCTGGATATCGGCAAGTGAAGGGGTGTAGTTCGTCGAGGCCGCGTTCGGCGATTGGAGGATGCCGGTGCCGCTGGTTTGCCACAGCATGACGGGATTTGTGCCGGTCGCGACGCCATTGAGCGCGATGACGTCGGGCGCGCAGGAGGCCCCATCGATGCCGGCATCGGCAGCAGGGGATGTCGTTAGGACAATGTCGGCGAAGGCGGAGTCGATGCAATTATCGAGGATGATACTGCGCACGAACAACATCTGGTAGGTGCCCGGATCCGCATTCGAGATATCGAGCACTGTGCCGCTGAGCGTGGCCGGCTGGCTGCCGGGCGGCGTGCTCACGATCATCCACGTCCCGTTGATGCCGGGGTTCTCCAGTCCGGAAAGGTCGAATGTCCCGGCGGAGGAGCAGACCGAAACATTGTCCGATTGAAGCATCGGCGGGCAACTGCAATCCGGCGCGTCCAGCATCACTGTCGACGAGCAGGTCGTCGTCTCGTTGGTCAGCATGAATACAAGGTCAGTGTCAAAGGGCACGTCCTCGACACGGAAGCTGTCCGTGCCGGTCACATGGATAAGGTTGCCTGCATTGACAACGACCAGGGTGGCGTCGGTCGTGAAGCCGATGGTGAAGACGAGCGCGGTTTCATCGCAGTCCACCAGGTCCACGTTCAGCGTGGGCAGCGGATGTACCACGGGCGCGATCGTATCGTAACTGAAGCATCCGCCGGTGCTGGTGAATACGTACTGATAGGCTGAGCCTGGAATGACTGGAACGATCCCGCCGGCGGGCTGCATGGTCTGGAGATCAAACCACTGTCCGGTCCCGGACACGCCGTTGGTCACCATTGGCTGAAGGAGACTCAAGTCGATCGTCTCTCCCGCGCAGCGGACAGGATCCGCCAGCGGTGCGAGGTCGGCTACAGGATGGATGGTCAGTGTCATGGCCGTACGAATACTCGTGCATGTAGTGGCCGGGTCCAGCGCTTCTGCATAGAAGTTCCCCGCCGCCGGCGGTGTATAGCTGAGTGTATTGGCCGCCAGGAGGATGCCGCCGCTCGGTTGGTTGTACCAGTTCACCACGAGTCCGGGATCAGCAGTTACGGTGAACGTCGGGATGACTTCTCCGTTGCAAATCGCAGCGGATGATATGGCCGGCACGGGCTGGGCGATCGTTGGACAGTTGCAGTTGGGCGCCGTGATCTGGAACGTATCGGTACACAATCTGGTCGCATTGTAGATGACCAGCATGACAGACGTATCATTGGGGATCATGACCACGCTGTCCTGTCCTGTCGGCCGGTTGATGACTACGCCGGCAGAGGCGGAGACCGAGTCGGCATCCGACGTGAAAAGGATGTTGTATGTGGACGTTGGAATGTCGCAAGGCAAGGCATCCAGCGTGAACGTTGGATAATCCTCAACATTCAGCCGGACAGGGATGATATCCGTGCATCGTCCGGCGGTCGCGAGGACGTAGATGGTCATGGAGTCCGCCGGAATGAAGACCATCGGGTCAAGGCGGTTGCTGGTATCGGCGGGCAATCCCGAATGATACGTATACGTGGCCATGCTGTTGCCCGCATCCACCACGGGCAGGGCGGAGAGTTGGATGGATTGTCCGCTGCAAAGGTTGACCGGGGCCAGCGTATCCAGGTCCGGCGTCGGGAGGATGACGAAGGGCACGCGGATGGAATTCCCGCAATAGTCGTCCTCGACATAGGCCCACAAGTCGACGATGTTCTCGAGGTTGACGCCTGTCGGGTTATTGATCTTCTCGCCCCCGAAGAAGGGATCGCCGTCGTACCATTGGACCTCCAGGAATGGGCTGACGATCAGGTCGTATTCCGTCAGGTCGAGGTTGATCGCCTCGTACCGGCAGAAATCCAGGGAGTCGGTCGTGATGTCGGGTCGCTCGTGGATGGTGAAGAAGAGCTCCTCGCCATCCAGGATGCTCGTGCAATCATATTTGTCAAATACGCCGCCGAGCGAGAATTGCAGGGACTCGCCGGCCATGCTGGAGGGCAGCGTGAGCAGCGTTCCGCCGGCGGAGAGCGTTGGCGCGGGAACACTGTCAATGCAGATCCGGATTTCATGATGATCATATCCGCTAAAGGCCACCGGTGAAAAGTGCCATTGCGGGAAACCCGGCGCCGAAAGCGTGAAATCGAAATAATACGGCGCTGTTCCGGCATCCACGTCCAGCGTGATGGTGTACTCGATCTCCGGGCAATTGTACACGCAAAGGTCTTCCGGCGGTCCCAGCAGGACACTCGTCATGTCGGCATCGCAGGGGTCGGAACAAAATCCGGGGGCATCGAGCACATACTCGAATTCACAGCCAAGTCCGCCGAGCTCGTTGATGACGATGTGCAGTGGCTGGGCCGTGGCCGACCCGGGTTCAAGAATGAACGCTGTGGGTTCGCCGGAGAAGCCGGAAAGCGGCGAGACGGTATGGCCGAGCACCTTCACCCTGTAGGCCGGAAAGTACGTTGACGGGACGGTGATGATCAGGACGGCGCGGTCGTCCGTGATGTCGGTAGGCGTGCCGTTCTGGTCACAGCTGACCTCGATCTCGAGGTCCGACAATTCGATGAAATGAATCGTGATGGATGCGGAGTCGAACGGCGGAATACAGTTCGCCGCTTGGCCATGCGTCACGTAATAGGTGAAGGTGCCGTCGCCAAGGGCGGGATACCAAATATCTTCGTCCAACTGGCCGCCCTCATACAACCAAATGCCGCCCGGATCCGGGGTGCCGTTCAGCCAATACCAGAGGTGCAGGAAATTAGGTTCCATCTCTTCGCATGCCCAGATCTCATTGTGCAGGCCCGGATCCAATTCCGGGAGCACCGAGATCTCGGTCGAACCGCCGAGGTTGGAATAGATCGGGCATCCGTAGTCCGTCTCGAGGGAGATGATCTGGAATTCCGTCGTATTCATGAGCACATGGTTGGCATATACGCCGTCCTCCACGTCTTCCAGGAGGAAGGTGTCCGTGCCGTCCGTATAGGTGACGTCGTACGTGCCGGTTTCCGGCAGGGAGAAGATCAGCCAGGCGTCATACGGCGCGCAACCCATGCATGGCGCCGCACAAGTCACGCCGATACCGTCATCGATGATGGGGATCACCGCCGGGTAGACGACCGGGTAGGCCAGGAAGTCATCACAGGAGTCCATGAGGTGGTAATACCCGGCCAGGCCGAATCGCTCCAGCCACTCAATATGCGAGGCCGGGCTTTGCGGCCCGACGTACTTGAGGAAACTCCAATAGGAGTATCCCGCGGAAACCGTATTGAAATAACAGGGTCCTAGTGCCGGAGGAAGATTGGACTGGTGCACCGTTCCATTTGCCGCCCAGGCTTCGAACATGTTGGCGCCGTAGATCATGCGGCCACCGTCATAGCGGGCCCGGTGGATGCCGCCGCCGCCCTGGTTGTCCCAGGTGCCGCCCTGCATGAAGATGACCTGGTCGGCGTCGCGGTCCAGGTTGAAATGCCCGCTGGGCGCATTGAGGTCCACGAATGCCCAGCCGTTGTCCGGGGCAAGGGTCCTGTACATCCAGTTGCCGGCGATATACTGGCATTGGAGCGTGATCACGGTACCCCGGGGGATCGTGCCCCCTGTGCGCGTCATGCGCAGGGTGCCCTCGTTGTCGCCGAAGAAGCCGGGATTGATGTATTCCCAGCCATTGTCCGTGAGATCGATCTCGGTACCGGTCTCGATATCCTGGAAACAGAAGAAGCGAATTTCATCGGATAGCGGGGATGATCCGCAATCCTCCATATCGCTGGCCATGGAAAGTACTGCAATGTCACCCGGATACAGCATGGTCTGTGCGACGGCTTGTCCGGCGAGGAGAACGAGACAAAGCAGCATGCCTCGGGTGGTGTGACGATGCATACGCTTTAATTTACTTGCCCAATAAAATCCTTTAAATCTAAACCAATTGCCCGGAAATGAGGAGTATTTCGCGATAAAAGGCAGCATTTGCCTGTTAAAAAGCCGATCTGCGAAGACCAGGGGCCTCCCGATACCTTATTGGGGAGACAGCCTGTAGTCCAACCGGATCACCCCAGTCGGGTAGGGTTGGGCGCTGTCCAACAGCAGGCGGGACGAAGGATACGAAGCCTGGAAAAGGCGCGTACCTCCTCCAAGCAAGATGGGTATGACGAAGAGGATCAATTCGTCGACAAGGCCTCGTGCGAGGAATTCACTGATCACTTGTCCGCCGCCGTCGAGGTGAATATCGAGGCCCGGGCTGGACCGCAGCGATTCGACCAGCGCCGCGATGTCACCTGCATAGAAATGTACATTGCCATCAGATGCGCGGGGCGTCCGGGTCAGGACGTAAACCTGGCGTTCTTTTTCAGGAAACTCACCCACTTCCCGGACAACCCAGTCGAATGTCCGTCGACCCAGGATAACGGTGTCCACATGGGACCGGAAGGCCGCATAGCCGTAGTCTTCCCCTTCCGCTTCCGCCAGCTTGAGGAAGGAAAGGTCGTCGCCCGGACCGGCGATATAGCCATCCGCGCTCAAGGCGATGTACAGGATCACCTTGCGGTGGCCATGCAGCGGCGATGATTCAGGCGCCGGCTCGCTTGACATGGCGCTCCAGCCAGGTGTATTGTTCCCAAAGCATGTGCAGCAGGTTTTCCTCGCCGGCATAGCCGTGGCTTTCGTAAGGCAGGCTGACATACCGTACCGTGCCGCCGTGTCCCTTGACGGCATTGAACAGCCGTTCGCTGTTGAGCGGGAACGTGCCGGGATTGTTGTCGGCGTCCCCATGGATCAGCAGCAAGGCGTCCTTGATCTGGTCGGCGTAATTGAACGGACTCATTTGGGTATAAACGTCGGGCGCTTCCCAATATGTGCGTTCCTCGTTCTGGAAGCCGAAAGGCGTCAGGGTGCGCATGTACGCCCCGCTTCGGGCGATGCCGGCGTCAAACAGGCGGGAATGCGCGAGGAGGTTGGCCGTCATGAAGGCGCCATAGCTGTGCCCGCCGATGGCCGTTCGCGTCGTATCGCCAAACCCCAGGTCATGGGCGGCCTTCAATGCCGCTTCCGCATTCCAGACGAGCTGCTCAACGAAATTGTCGTTCGGCTGCCGGTCGCCTTCGCCGACGACGGGGAACTCCGCCTCATCCATGACGGCATAGCCGGCCAGGGCGTAAAAGACGGGAGAGCCCCACGATACGCGGGTGAAGGTGTATTGGCTCCCACGTACCTGCGTCGCATCCGACGCTTTCTTGAACTCCCTCGGGTAGGCCCACATGAGAATAGGCAGGCGGCCGTCCCGCGCGGCATTGTATCCGGGCGGCAAATACACGGTGGCGGTCAGCTCGATGCCATCCTGCCGCATGTACCGGATCTTTTCCTTGGTGAGCGACCGCAC
>CAYMLN010000140.1:0-6249 GCA_964391045.1 uncultured Saprospiraceae bacterium | reverse complement strand
GGGCCTGCGCGAGGCCTTCGCGTGTGGGCGGATGGGCGTAAAACGGCCGGAGCTTCGGGTCCTGGCCGATATACGCCAGGTCGGTCGCGCTCCAAAGCGGAATCCGGGAGTAGTCAAGCAGATGCAGGGGCATGCGCGAAACGGATTGAAGGGATGGTCCCTTGGAACACCGGGCAGCCGGTTTCGTTCAGGGCCAAGGTATCATTTCCGGGGCGACAGGGCCTGATTTTTTATCTTGCCGGTCGATAAATCCGCTGATGATGAAGAATTTCCAACGCTTCCCGATGTACCTGCCCCTCCTGATTGCGCTGTGTATCGCGATGTCTCCTACTGCGGCTTCCGCGCAAAAGAAAAAGGCCGTCGAACCTGCCCCGACCAAGAGCGGTTTCGATACCGTTGCCATCAGCGGCATGGCGTTCCGCAGCCTCGGCCCGGCGATCACCTCCGGTCGCGTGGCCGACCTGGCCGTCGATCCGGCCGACCCCAAGCGGTATTTCGTGGCCGTCGCCTCGGGCGGCGTGTGGCGCACCACCAACGCCGGAAACACCTTTGATCCGGTCTTCGACGGTGAAGGATCGTATTCGATCGGGACAGTGGTGCTGGATCCCTCCACCCCCCAGACGGTCTGGGTGGGTGCCGGCGAAAACAACAACCAACGCTCTGTGGCCTATGGCGACGGCGTGTATAAGTCCACGGACGGCGGCAACAGCTGGACGAACATGGGCCTCAAGGCCAGCGAGCATATCGCGAAGATCGTCGTGCATCCGGGGCAAAGCGATGTCGTCTACGTGGCCGCCATGGGTCCGCTCTGGTCGGCGGGCGGCGACCGCGGCGTCTACAAGACAACGGACGGCGGCAAGACATGGGAACGCGTGCTCCATGTGGATGATCACACCGGTGCGTGCGACCTGGTCATGGATCCCCGCGACCCGAACGTGCTCTTTGCCGCCATGCAACAGCGGCGCCGGCACGTGTTCACCTACATCAGCGGAGGCCCGGGATCGGCGATCTACAAGTCGACGGACGGCGGCAAGACATGGAACAAAGCCGTCAGCGGCCTGCCCGGCGGCGACCTCGGTCGCATCGGCCTCGCCATCTCCCCGGCGGATCCGGAGAAGCTCTATGCCATGGTCGAGACGGCTGATGACAAAGGCGGTGTCTTCCGGTCGACCAATCGGGGAGCCTCCTGGGAGAAGCGAAGCGGCTATTACACCTCGGGGAACTATTATGTGGAACTGATCCCCGATCCTGTTGATGCCGACCGGATCTACTCGATGGATGTATGGATGAAGGTCTCCGACGACGGGGGCAAATCCTGGCGCAATGTCGGCGAGGATTTCAAGCATGTCGATAACCATGCCTTATGGATCGATCCATCCGATACGGACCACCTGCTCGCCGGCTGTGATGGCGGCCTCTATGAGACCTGGGACCAGGGCGCCCATTGGCGCTTCCTGACCAACCTGCCCGTGACGCAGTTTTACAAGGTCGCTGTCGACAATGCCGAGCCGTTCTACAACATCTATGGCGGTACGCAGGACAATTTCTCGATGGGCGGCCCGTCGCGCACCATTTCCGGCAATGGCATATCGAACGAACAATGGTTCATGACGCACGGGGGTGACGGCTTCGAGTCGCAGGTCGATCCCTACGATCCCAATATCGTCTACGCCCAGAGCCAGCATGGCGTACTCGTGCGCTACGACAAGTTGAGCGGCGAGGAGGTCGGCATCCAGCCGCATGAGCGCGAAGGAGAGAACAGCTACCGGTGGAATTGGGACTCGCCGCTGGCTGTCAGCAGGCATGCGGAAGGCCGGTTGTATTTCGCGGCCAACAAGCTTTTTGTCTCCGAGGACCGAGGCAATTCGTGGTCCGTCATCAGCGACGACCTTACACGCCAGATCGACCGCAACAAGCTCAAGGTCATGGGCCGCGTCTGGGGCATCGATGCCGTGGCAAAGAACCAATCTACATCGATCTACGGCAACATCGTCGCGTTCTCCGAGTCGCCGAAGAATCCGAACCTGCTCTTTGTTGGTACGGACGACGGCTTGATCCAGGTCACGACCGACCGCGGCAAGACCTGGCGGCGTATCGATGATATCCCCGGCGCTCCGGATACATCATATGTCAATGCCGTGTTCGCCTCCGCGCATGACGAGAACGTTGTCTACGCGTGCTTCAACCACCACAAGTACGGCGACTTCAAGCCATACATCTTCGTCAGCCAGGACAAGGGAGCCACATGGACCTCCATCTCGGCCAACCTGCCGGAGCGAGGCTCGGTCTATGCGATCGAAGAGGACCATGTCGATCCCAACCTGCTCTTTGTCGGAACGGAGTTCGGATTCTTTGTCTCCAACAACGGCGGGAAGTCGTGGCGGAAGTTTTCGCAAGGCCTGCCCACGATCGCGGTGCGCGACATTGCCATCCAGCGGCGGGAGAATGATATCGTCCTTGGGACATTCGGCCGGGGATTCTATGTCCTGGATGATTATTCGCCGCTGCGGTTCATGAAGGATGATCAGCTTATGGCAGAAGGTCGGATCCTTCCTGTGCGTTCCGCGCTGTCGTTCGAGTACAGCTACCCGCTCGGTCTTCCCGGCAAGGCATTCCAGGGCGATGATTATTACACGGGCCAGAACCTCGGTGCGGAGGCCCTGATCACCTTCTATACGAAGGACAAGTACACTTCGCTCAAGTCGGCGCGTAAGGACGCTGACGGAAAACTTGCGAAAGAAGGAAAGGACAACGCCTATCCCACCTACGAGCAACTCGCTGCAGAGCGCGATGAAGAAGGCACAAGTTGGTACATCATCATCCGTGATGCCAATGGCAACATCGTCCGCAAGCTGACCGCCGCCGCCGACAAGGCGGGCGTCAAGCGCGTGCGCTGGGACCTGCGTACCGCACACAAGGAGCCGGCGCGTTTCGGCGGTTCGGGCTTCTACAATCCGTTTGCCGGAAAGTCGGAAGGACCGCAAGTTGCGCCGGGCACCTACAGTGCATCGCTTCATCTTTGGAAGGACGGCGCCATGCGCCAGGTAGGCGAGGCGGTTTCGTTTGAGGTTCGCTCGCTCGGCCACCAGGTCATGCCGGCGGCAGATCCGGATGCCGTCTCCGATTTCAAGCGAAAGGCCGAAGAATTGGATCGCGTAGCCGGTGCCACACAAGCGTCCCTCTCCGCGGCGTCGACCGAGTTGTCCCTGGTCCGCCAGGCCGTGTCGCGGATGGAGAGCGGCGAGGACGCGTGGATGCCCGAGGTCATCGCATTGGAGAAAAAGGTCCGCGACCTGCAGCGCCAACTTTCCGGCGATCCGTTGAAGGCGCAGCTCGACATGGATCCTACGCCTTCGCCGGCCGACCGGATCGGGCGCGTGCTCTATGAGAGCAAGTACAGCTCTTCCACGCCGACGAAGACGCATATGGAAAGCCTGGCGATCGCCCAGCGTGAACTCAAGGGCATCGTCGACGCGACGGCCATCTTGATGGAGCAGGATCTGCCCGCGTTGAGGACTCGATTGCAAAAGGCCGGCGCGCCGTATACGCCCGGCGCTGTTCCGACGTTCAAGGGTCAATGACCGATAAAGACCAAGTCGCCCGTTCGTCTGCGAGACCGCACCGGATAGGTATCGCGTTCTCCGGGGGAGGTACACGCGGTGTCGTGCACATCGGTGTGCTGAAGGCCCTCGAGGAGGAGGGCATTCATCCCACCGTCATTGCCGGCACGAGCGCGGGAAGCATTGTCGGGGCGATGTATGCGCACGGCTATACGCCTGACGAGATCATGGCCATCGCCAGCCAGCGCAGCCTGATCTGGATGTTCTCCCTCCGGCTGCCCAAGCGCGGATTCGTCCGGCACAGCTTCCTGCGAAAGATGCTTGCCCAGCACCTGCCGGAGAAAACGTTTGAAGAGCTACGATATCCGCTCCATGTGGCCGTCGCCAACCTCAACAGCGGGCGCACGGAGATCCGGCATGAAGGGCCGCTCCACGACGTGATCATCGCCTCGTCGTCGATCCCCATCCTGTATGAGCCGATACGGATCGGCGATTCGTGGTACGTCGACGGCGGATTGACCATGAACATGCCGGTTTCGCCTATCCGCGACAAGGCGGATTACGTCATTGCCGTCAATCTCGTGCCCCGCAATGAGTTAGGCGAAGAGGAGGTTACCTCGTTGTCCGGCATCGCGGCGCGCACGTTTAACCTCGCGGCGTTCAATACCATCGAACCGGAAATAAAATACTGCGATGTGCTGATCGAGCCCAGCGAGATTTATAAGTATAGCCGGTTCAACTTCACGCAGATCAAGGCGATGTACGACATCGGCTACGCGGAAACCCGGCGTATGCTCCCCAGGATCATTGACGACCTGGCAGAGCGATCCATTCCGACAGGCAATCGTCAGTCGAGGTAGACGCCCCAGTCGTCGTCGAGGATGCGCAGGTCGATGTTCTCCTTGAGCGTCGTGGCGAGGGACATGCCTACGTAATTGGTGTGGATGGGAAAGGTCTTGTGCTTGCGGTCCACGAGCACGGCGACTTCCAGCGATTTCGGCAGGATGTCGAGGATCGGCTTGCAGGCGTAAAAGATCGTGCGGCCGGTGTTGGCGACGTCGTCCGTGATGATGATGTTCTTGCCGGCGAGTGCCTGCAGGTCGGCATCGATCTGGATCGGGGCGGAGAGCGGCGCGGCCGGATTGAGCCGGATCGTCGTGATCTGGAGCCGGAGCTTGGTGATCTGCTCGAGTTCGCCGGCCAGGAGGCGAGCGAAGCCCGTCCCGTTGTTGTTGATACCGGCGAGGATGAGGGACTTGTCCTCGAAATGATTTTCCAGGATCTCGATGGCGAGGCGCTTGATCTTCTGCTGGATCTGGGCTTTGTCGAGGATCTTCATGGCCGTGGGCATGGTGACGGGAAGTGGGCCGTCGGATTGGTCCGGCGGCCGCGACGAAAGTAGCCACTCAGGCGGAAAATTGCTAATCTTGTCACGGACAATCCGCCGGCGGCATGCACCTCAGTTCCATTGTTTTTACCCTGGTCACCCTCATTGTCGGCTATCAGGCCGTGAAGGGCTTTGGCCGGATCCTCGACAATATCCGGATGGGCAGGTCCGAGCCGGTGACCGGGGATGATGCCGTGCGGTGGCGGCGCGTAGTGCTTATCGCCTTCGGCCAGCAGAAGATGTTCAAGCGCCTCCTGCCCGCTGTCCTGCACTTTTTCATCTACGCGGCCTTCCTGCTCACGCAGGTCGAGCTCATCGAGATCCTGATCGACGGGTTCACCGGGAGTCATCGCTCGATGTCCCATGTACTGGGTCCTTTCTACACGATCCTCACCGGCTTCATCGAACTGCTGTCTCTCCTCGCCCTCGTCGCGACCGTCATCTTCCTGGCGCGGCGCAACCTGCTCCGGCTGCCCCGGTTCTGGAAGGCCGAGATGACGGCGTGGCCACGGCTCGATGCCAACCTGATCCTGGTCGGCGAGATCCTCCTCGTGGGCGCGATCTTTACGATGAACGGCGCGGATTATGTGCTTCAGGGCAGGGATCCCGCGCATTACCCGCCAGTTGGCGGATTCCCTGTCAGTGCGTTCCTCGGACCGGCACTGTTCGGCGACCTGCCGACGGACTGGCTGATGTGGCTCGAGCGATTGGGCTGGTGGGGCCACGTGCTCATTGTCTTTGCGTTCATCCTCTATCTCCCGTACAGCAAGCACCTGCACATCTTCCTGGCCTTCTTCAACGCGTATTTCGCCCGATTGTCGCCGCGCGGTCGCATGGCCAACATGCCCGAGATCCAGCGCGAGGTGCGGAGCATGCTCGGGTTGCCCGTGGAGGCTGAAACCGGAAACGAGACACCCAGCCTTGAATTCGGCGCGAAGGACGTCACCCAGTTGTCCTGGCGCACGATCCTCGGCGCTTACAGCTGCACGGAATGCGGCCGATGCACGGCCGTCTGTCCGGCCAACCTCACCGGTAAAAAACTCTCCCCGCGAAAGATCATGATGGATATCCGCGATCGCGCCGAGGAGGTAGGCGTCAAGTTGCGCAGCGGTTCATCGCAGTTTATCCGCGATGCGGACAAGACTGCCGGCGAACTCACGCCACAGATGTTCGATGACGGTCGCTCGCTCTTCGATTACATTACAGCGGAAGAGATCAACGCATGCACGACGTGCAATGCCTGTGTCGAGGCCTGCCCGGTGCTCATCGACCCGCTTGAACCCATCATGGAACTCCGGCGTT
>CAYMLN010000139.1:0-6294 GCA_964391045.1 uncultured Saprospiraceae bacterium | reverse complement strand
GGTCCGCGTTATAGCATCATCACCGCCTTGCCCTACGATCGTGAACGCTCGGCCATGCAGCCCTACACGATGTGCAAGGGATGCGCGACGGAATACGCAGATCCCGCGGACAGGCATCACCACGCGCAGACCAACAGCTGTCCCGATTGTCACATCCCCATGCAATGGTATGACGGCCTCGGAAACGATATGAACCTCGATCAGGAGGCGGTCATTCCGGCTGTGGCAGCTGCGCTGTCCGACGGGAAGATCATCGCGGTGAAAGGGCTTGGCGGATTCCTGTTAATGGCGGATGCCCGTAATGCCAAAGTCATACAGGAATTACGCAGGAGAAAGCATCGTCCATCAAAACCCTTCGCCCTCCTGTATCCGGATCTGGAGTTGATTGAAAGCGATACGCATTTGTCTTCCGCCGAGCGCGCAGCGCTCATGTCGCCCGAAGGCCCGATCGTCTTGCTGAATGCGCGGGCGCAGCCGGCCTCCGGAATAGCGACGGAAGCGATCGCCCCGGGATTGAAGCGGATCGGGACCATGTTGCCGGCCACGGCCTTGCTTGACCTGCTGATGCAGGCGTTCCCGCATCCGGTCATCGCGACGAGCGGCAACATCAGCGGTTCGCCGATAATCCATACGGATGACGAGGCGATCGCGGGCTTGCGCGGGATCGCCGATCATGTGTTGGGCTATTCCCGCGACATCACAAACCCGCAGGACGACAGCGTGGTACAGTATGCCACACCGGCCGACACGCATCCGATCGTGCTTCGTCGCTCCCGTGGCATGGCACCGGCCTTTTACCCGAATCCGTTTTCCGACCTGGAAGGCAATGCTCTCGCTCTCGGAGCGCACATGAAGGGTGCGTTCGCGATCGCCGCACGCGCCAACCTGCACGTGAGTCCCTGGCTGGGCAATCTCGAAAGCTACGAGGCCCAGGAAAGCTATCGGGCTGCGATGCATCGTATGCTGGACCTGCTGGACGTGCGACCGGAGGTGATCCTCACGGACCGGCATCCCGGATATTTCACGACACAGTTGGGCGAACTGCTTGCTTCCACGTGGAAGGTGCCCCTGCTGACCTATGGGCACCACGAAGCTCACTTCGCCGCCGTGCTGGCGGAGCATGGCCTGATGGATACGCACGATCCTGTCCTCGGCGTGATCTGGGACGGCACCGGGCTTGGCGATGACGGCAACAGTTGGGGTGGCGAATTTTTCCTTTACAGCGATCGGCAATACACGCGTCACGCGCATGTTGAATCGGTTCCGGTCCTCCTGGGCGACAAGATGGCGCTCGAGCCCCGGCTCTCCGCACTGGCTTTCTGCCATGATGACTCGGAAGCCTCAGGTGTATTGGAAAGAAAATTCACACCGACGGAATGGACGCTGTACAATCGGAAGATCGACTCGGCAGCGATTCGGACCTCAAGTGCAGGACGACTCTTCGATGCCGTCGCCTCGTTGCTGGGGCTGGCCGACCGGCAATCCTATGAAGGAGAAGCCGCAATGCGACTTGAAGCGCTCGCCTGGTCGTCGCCGAAGGTCGAGGCCTGGCCGCTGCGATCAATTGGTACCTCAGGTCCGATCTCGACAGGGGAATTGTTCGCATGCATCCTGGCGGATATCCGCCAAGGACGTCCGATCGATGAGATCGCGGCCGCATTCCACCGCACCCTGATCGACATCATCGCCCATGTCGCCCGGCATGCAGGTGTGCGCCGCATCGCCCTGGGCGGCGGTGTCTGGCAAAATGCCCTTCTAACTGCCTTTGCCCTTGAAACGTTAGGGGGAGCGTTCGAACTTATTCGCCATCAGCGCCTGTCCCCCAACGACGAGAATATCCCCTTCGGCCAATTGGCCCTCTGGGCCGTCGACCCCGGAATCCCGTAACTTCGGAAACACACATCCAGTTTTCGCCCACCCGCATCCACATCTCTCAACTTTTAACTTTTAACTTTTAACTTTTAGTTTTTCATTTTTCATTGTTCATTCTTCATTTTTCATTTTTCACTATTAATTGATACACCATGTGCCTGGCCATTCCCGGAAAACTCGAATCCCTCATCTCCGACGCCGATATCGCGTTTCGCACCGGACGGGTCTCCTTCGGCGGCGTCTTGCGCGAGGTCAACCTCTCCATGGTCCCGGAAGCCCGCGTCGGTGACTATGTGCTCGTCCATGTCGGCGTTGCCCTCCAGGTGGTCGATGAGGCAGAGGCGCTGGAGACATTCAAGTACTTGCAAAAAGTGGGCGAACTGGACGAACTTGGCCCTAACCCCGTTGAACCTTCCGCCACATGAAATTCCTCGACGAATACCGCGACGCCGACCAGGTGCGCGAGTATCTCGATGTGCTCAACCGCATCGTGACCAGGCCCTGGACGATCATGGAGATCTGCGGCGGACAGACGCACAGCCTTGTCCGGAACGGCATCATCGGCTTGCTTCCGAAGGCCATCACGATGGTGCACGGACCGGGGTGTCCTGTCTGCGTGACCCCGATCGGCCTCATCGACGATGCGATCCGCCTGGCGGAAGAAAACCGCGTCATCCTCTGTTCGTTCGGTGACATGCTTCGCGTTCCGGGCACGCACAAGAGCCTGCTGGATGCCAAGGCGAACGGCGCGGATGTGCGTATCGTGTATTCCCCGCTCGAGGCCGTCACGCTGGCCCGGCAACATCCGGACCGCGAAGTCGTCTTCTTTGCCGTTGGCTTCGAGACCACCGCGCCCGCGAATGCCCTTTCGGTGGTGCAGGCCAAGGCGATGGGCGTGGCCAACTACAGTGTCCTCGCGTCGCACGTCCTGGTGCCGCCGGCCATGGAAGCGATCCTCTCGGATCCCGACTCGCGAATCGATGCCTTCCTCGCCGCGGGTCACGTCTGCACGATCATGGGGCTGGAGGAGTACGAACCGATCGTCCGGAAGTTTACTGTGCCGATCATCGTGACCGGTTTCGAACCCGTGGACCTCCTGCAAGGCATCACGATGGCGGTGCGGCAATTGGAGGCCGGTGAGGCTCGTCTTGAGAACCAGTACACGCGTGTTGTCCAACCGGAAGGAAATGCGCTCGCCCGTCAAACCATCGGACAGGTATTTGCGATCGCCGACCGCGAATGGCGGGGCATCGGCACCATCCCGGGCAGCGGTTATGCCGTCAATGCGTCCTACGCGGCGTTTGACGCGCGCCGGAAGTTCAACCTCGCGGCGTCTTCCCCGGAGACGAATAATGGTTGCCAGGCCGGCGAGGTCCTGAAGGGCCGGCTGAAACCGCAGGACTGTCCGCATTTCGGCAAGGCCTGCACGCCGGAGCGACCCATGGGCGCGCCCATGGTCTCCTCCGAAGGCGCCTGTGCGGCGTATTATCATTTCGCCGCCATCGCGCATGCATAAGCCTGATGACGTAACCTGCTGCTGAGCCATGATCAACCTTGAATGCCCGCTGCCGCCGCTCGATTTCGAACACATCACCCTCGGTCACGGGAGTGGCGGCCTGCTCACCCGGCGACTGCTGGACAAACTGGTCTTCGAGGCCCTGCGCAACCCGATCCTGGAGCAGGGGCATGACGGTGCGTTCCTTGAGATTGCCGGGCCGCTCGCCTTTACAACCGACAGTTTTGTGGTGCATCCGACGTTCTTTCCCGGCGGCAACATCGGCGACCTGGCGGTCAACGGCACGATCAACGACCTGGCGATGTGCGGGGCGATCCCGAAATACATCTCACTGGGCCTGATCCTGGAGGAAGGTCTTGCCGTGCGCGAGTTATGGGCCGTATTGCAATCCATCCGGCAAGCCTGCGACGCGGCCGGTGTCCAGGTGGTCACGGGTGACACGAAAGTCGTTGATCGAGGAAAAGGCGATAAGCTCTTCATCAATACGACCGGCATCGGCACCGTACATCCGAATGCGCAGATCGGGGCCGCGCGCCTGGCACCCGGCGACAAGGTCATCGTCAGTGGTCCGATCGCGGCCCACGGCATGGCGATCATGTCGGTGCGGGAGGGACTGCAGTTCGAGAGCCCGATCCGGAGCGATACCCGCCCCCTCAACGGCCTTGTGAACGCCATGCTCGATCGCTTTGGCCCGGACATCAAGTTCCTGCGCGATCCTACGCGCGGCGGCGTGGCCACTGTCCTCAGCGAGATCGCGGGGCAATCGGGCCAGGGGATAAGATTGGAGCAGCGCAGCCTGCCGGTCGACGAGGCCGTGGCCGGTGCATGCGAGCTGTTTGGACTCGACCCGCTCTATGTCGCCAATGAAGGCATCTGCCTGGCCGTAGTCAGTCCCGGTGAAGCCGATGAGGTCCTTGACCTTGTCACGTCGCACGAGGCAGGCAAAGGCGCGGCGATCATCGGCGAGGTCGTGGATGCGCATCAGGGCCAGGTGGTGCTGAAAAGCGTCATCGGCGGTTCGCGCGTCGTCCACATGCTGCCCGGTGAGCAGTTGCCCAGGATCTGTTAACGAGTCACGGCAGGTTGGGAGAAATCTGCGACCTGCAGAAAACCAAGAACATCATGCTTGCCTTCGGACCGGTTCCTTCCCGACGCCTGGGACAAAGCCTGGGCATCAACAACATCCCGCCAAAGCATTGTTCCTATGACTGTGTGTATTGCCAGGTGGGCCGCACGTCAGACAAGACGGTCGGACGCCGGGCATTCTACGATCCGGCGGAGATCCTCCATGACGTGCGCCTCAAGGTCGAGCAAACGCAGCGTGCCGGCGGACGGATCGATTACCTGACGATCGTACCGGATGGCGAGCCCACCCTCGATATTCATCTTGGCGACCTGATCGATATGCTGCGACCAATCGGTTTCAAGGTGGCCGTGATCACGAATGGCTCCTTGCTCCACCGCCAGGACGTCAGGGATGAGCTCCTGCGGGCCGATTGCGTGTCGATCAAGGTCGATGCGGTATCCGGGGAGCCCTGGCGACGGATCAACCGTCCGGCCGGGGAGGTGCTGGTTGAAGAAATGCTGGAGGGGCAGAAGCGCTTCGCGCGCGAATTCACGGGCGAGTTGATCACGGAGACCATGCTCATCGCGGGTGTAAATGATTCGACGTCCTGCCTCCAGGAGACTGCCGCATTCCTGGCGTCACTGGAGCCAAAGGTTGCGTACATCGCCATACCGACGCGGCCGACCTCGGAGCCATGGGCAAAGGCGCCGGGTGAGGCAAAATTGCTCGAGGCACACCAGGTGTTCACCGCTGCCGGCCTCTCGGCAGAGGTGTTGATCGGGTATTCGCCGGCGCCGTTCATCTCCTCGTCTGATGCGGTGCAGCATATCCTCGACATCACGGCCGTGCATCCGATGCGCGAATCCGAGGTCGCCGATGTGCTCGCTCGCGGCAACCAATTGCCCGGTGTATTGCAGCAGCTTGTAGAAGCAGGCGAGCTGGCAAGGCTTGAGCATGCGGGGACCGTGTTCTACATGCGCCGGTTCCCGGAGGTAGAAAAGGCGGAGGCGCCCCTTTGAGTTGGGTGGAGATCTTAGGTTCGTTGTGGAGTCCTTTGGTTTTAATATCCCACCGGGACCTCTTGGGCCAATTGGCCACGCAGCTGAGCCTGAGATCGGTTGTTCCCCTCCTCGCGCAACGACGCGGCGACGCTACGCCGGCGTGCAGGATCGTGGCTTGATCAATGATCGTGCGGGCATCGGATGATTCATCAGCACACGGAGAAACGGAGATCACGGAGAATTGCATACGCACGGTCTCACTTTCTAATGCAGCGCAGATCCCGATAGCTATCGGGACCGGGGTTCCGGGAACACAGACCGGCCAAAAGGCGGAACGTGTTCGGACACAAGGGCCCCTGTAGCATCATGACCGAAGGGCATGGCTGCAGGCGGGGCGGGCGCGGGCAGACGCAAACTTGCTTAGGGCAGCTCGCCTTCGCCCATGACGCCGGTCGGGCGGATGATGGGATAAGCGGACATTGTCCGCCGTAGCTCGCCGGAAGCCGTGGCGAAGGTTTAAAAGGGTAATTCAACTAAAGCTTCGGGTCGCAAGGGCAGATGCAAACTTGCTTAGGGCAGCTCGCCTTCGCCCATGACGCCGGTCGGGCGGATGCCCGACGGCTGGTCATGTTGGCTTCGGCGAGCGAAGGCGGAGAGAGAGGGATTCGAACCCTCGGTACAGTTGCCCGTACAACGGTTTTCGAGACCGTCCCATTCGACCGCTCTGGCATCTCTCCGGGTAAACTAAAAACTAAAAACTAAAAGCGAAAAGCTGAAGGCCATCGCTTGTGAACAACGAACAACGAACAATGAACAATGAACAATGAACAATGAACAAT
>CAYMLN010000138.1:0-6330 GCA_964391045.1 uncultured Saprospiraceae bacterium | reverse complement strand
GACTATTTCTATCCCTCCGGATTTGACGACGCATTTGACCAGGCCGGTCGCGTCGTGTTCGAGATCGACCTCAAGGAAATGGACGACCTCGGATCCATGATGAACATGATCACGGGGATGATGATGAAAGGCAATACGACGCTCGACGACCTGCTCACGCCTGAGGAATACCGGGAGGTCGCGGATTATTTCGAGGACCTGGGCCTGCCCATGTTCCTGCTCAACAAGGTGAAACCCATGTTCCTGTCCGTCTTTGCCGAGATGGACACCGATCCGTCGGCCATGGGCGGGGAAGGCATGTTGTCCTACGAGATGGAGCTCAATGACCGCGCCGAAGCGGACGGGAAGAGGACCGGCGGCCTGGAGACGATGGCCTACCAGATGTCCCTGTTCGACAGCATCCCGTATACCGAGCAAGCGAAGATGCTCGTGGAGGCCATCCGCGGGGCCGAGGTCGACAGTGACGTATACCAGGAAACGGTCAAGCTCTATACCGAGCAGCGGATCGAGGATATGGTCGATATGATCGGCGAGGCCGACCGCAAGTCCGGCGATTCCGGCAATTACGAAGAAGTCCTGCTGGTCAATCGCAATCGCAACTGGATCCCCGTGATGGGACGCATGATGCAAAAGGAAACGGTTCTCTTTGCCGTTGGGGCGGGACACCTCGGCGGCGACACGGGTGTCATCCGGTTGTTGCGTGCGGCGGGGTACACCGTCAATCCCGTATCCGTCTACAAGCCCGGCGCCCGGCAGATCTGATCCGGGTTAGTTTTTCAGGTCCAGTTTCTCCCGCAGGTACGATCCAGTCACGCTTTCCGAGTGTCGGGCCACTTCTTCCGGCGTGCCCTGGACAACAAGCCGTCCGCCCTCGTCACCGCCGCCCGGGCCCATGTCGATGATCCAATCGGCCGTCTTGATCACGTCCATGTTATGCTCGATGATGATTACAGTATGTCCGCGGTCGACGAGGGCGTTGAGGGCATTCAGCAGGATGTTGATGTCGTGGAAATGCAGCCCGGTCGTCGGCTCGTCGAAGATGAAGAGCAGATGCCGGTCTTCGCGCTCCTTGCCGAGGAAGGAAGCCAGCTTGACGCGTTGGGCCTCGCCGCCGGAGAGTGTACTCGAGGCCTGCCCGAGCTTGATGTAGCCGAGACCGACGTCCTTTAGCGGTTTCAGCCTTTCCTGGATGTCCTTTTCCGCGCTGAAGAAGTCCATCGCTTCGTCGACGCTGAGCTCGAGGATCTCCGAGATATTCTTACCGTTGTACTTGACCTCGAGGATCTGCTTCTGGAAGCGCTTGCCGCCGCATTCCTCGCACATAAGTTTCACGTCGGCGAGGAACTGCATCTCGACGACGATCTCGCCGTCGCCCTTGCACGTCTCACAACGGCCGCCTTCGACGTTGAAGGAAAAGTGCTTCGGCTTCAGGCCGTAGACCTTGGAGAGTTGTTGGTCCGTCATCAACTCGCGGATGGCGTCGTAGGCCTTGATGTAGGTGATCGGGTTCGATCGTGAGCTGCGGCCGAGCGCCTGCTGGCCGATCACCTCGATGCCCTGGATGAGCTTGATGTCGCCGCCGAGGTTCTTGAGCAAATGCGCATTGGACCCGGATGTGATGCCGAGTGCATTGGACAGGGCAGGCTCGAGAATGTGCCGAATGAGGGTGGTCTTGCCGGAGCCGGAGACGCCGGTGACGACGGTCATGCTGTGCAACGGTATGCGCGCGTCGACCTGGCGGAGGTTGTGCAGGCGTGCGCCTTCGATGAGGATCTTGTTGGGCGACGTGCGCCTGCGTTTCGGCACGGGCACAACACGTTGCCCGGTCAGGTAATCGCGTGTAAGGCTCGGCTGGTCGTTCCGGGCCGGGGCGACAAAGTCGGCGTATGGGCCGGCATAGACGATTTCCCCGCCATGCGTGCCGGCCTTGGGGCCCACGTCGATGATATGGTCGGCCCGGCGGATGATCTCTTCCTCGTGCTCGACGACGACGACCGTGTTGCCAAGGTCGCGCAAGTCATGGAGGACGCGGAGCAACTGGCCGGTGTCTTTCGGATGCAGGCCGATGCTGGGCTCGTCGAGGATATAGAGCGAGCTTGTCAGGTTGCTGCCCAGGTTGCGGGTCAGGTGGATGCGCTGCGTCTCGCCGCCGCTGAGCGTGGCCGAGATGCGCTCCAGGTGGAGATAGCCCAGGCCCACGTTCATCATGGTCCGCAGGCGGTTGCGGATCTCGAGCAGGATGCGCGCAGCAGTTTGTTCATCCACCGGAGTAAGGGTGAGATCTTCGAAGAACCGGTGAAGGTCCCGCACAGACATCGCGCCGAGTGCGGGCAAGGAGGCGTCGCCGCCTTTCACATTGGTCGCCTCCGGCCGGAGGCGACCGCCACCGCAGTCGGTGCAAATGGTGCGTCCGCGATAGCGGGCCAGGGTCACGCGGTTCTGGATCTTATAGGCGGCTTGCTCGAGTTCGCGGAAGTATTCGAAGATACCCCGGATGTCGCGGTCGCCGTCCCACAGGATCTTCTTTTCCGCCTTCGTGAGGTCGATGTACGGGCGATGGATCGGGAAGTCGACGCGGCGGCTCGCCTTGATGAAGTCGCGCAGCCATTGCGAGGATTTCTCGCCGGTCCACGGGGCAATGCACTGTTGGTAGACGCTGAGGGTGGGGTCAGGGATCACCTTGTCCTCGTCGATGCCGATGATCCGGCCGAAGCCTTCGCAGCGCGGGCACGCGCCGACGGGATTGTTGTAGTTGAACAGTTTCGGCTCGGGCTCGATGAAGGTCATCCCGTCGAGCTCGAAGCGGTTGTTGAACGCGGTGCGTCCACCGCCTTCGGACTCGATGATGCAGTCCCCGCCGGATTCATAGAAGGCCGTCTGCACGCTGTCGGCGACGCGCTTCCGGAATTCAGGATCCGGGTCCACCGCGAAGCGGTCGACGACGAGGGCCAGTTGGCCGGGGTCGAGGTCCTTCGCCTTCAGCTTGGCCGCCGGCTTGTGCGCATCCAGGAAGTCCTCGATGCGCTGGGTCTCGCCGTCCCACTGGATGCGCGTATAGCCCTTCTGGAGGAGCAGTTCGCATTCCTTGGCGACGGTACGCTTGGCGTCGTGGATGACCAGCGGGGCGACGACCATCATGCGGTCCCCCACATTTTGGCCGAAGATGAAGTTGACCACGTCGGTCACGCTGTGCCTGGTGACGCGCTGGCCCGACACCGGGCTGATCGTCTGGCCGACGCGTGCGAACAGCAACCGGAGGTAATCATAGATCTCGGTCATCGAGCCCACGGTGCTGCGGGCGTTGCCGCCGGTGACGCGCTGTTCGATCGCGATGGCCGGACAGATGCCCCGGATGTGGTCCACGTCGGGTTTCTTCATCCGGTTGAGAAATTGCCTCGCGTATGCGCTGAGGCTCTCCACATAGCGGCGCTGTCCCTCGGCAAAGAGGGTGTCCATCACGAGGGACGATTTTCCCGAACCGGAGAGGCCGGTCACCACCACGAGCTGGTTCTTCGGGATGGAGACGGAAACATTCTTGAGGTTGTTGCTGCGGGCCCCGACGATCTCGATCTGGCGCGACTTGGCCGGGCGGGGTGCCGGCGCGGGGGGAGTGCTGGATGCCTTCGTGGCCATGGATGGCGGTTTGGCGCAGTTTTTGCGCGGAAAAAGAAGGCGAAGTTACGGCGGATGCCCGGGCGACACAACCGGCGGGCAAAGACGTGGCCGTCCCCCCTTTGCGTAAAGCATCACGAAAAAAATTTGCGCGGCGAAAGGGAATTCTAGTAGTTTAGCGGCTACAAACCGAATTGAGCGAAATAAAAATCCATTCTATAAGCACAACGCTACACTGTTTTTCAGACTGGTTCAGGCGCGACAAGCGCCTCATTGTCAACTTAAAAACACGTGTAGTATGCAAGTGCAAACGCTCAATGATCAGCAGCTTATAGACCTGTACCTCACCGGCGACGAATCCGCCTTCGCGACCTTGCTCCACCGGCACAAGGCCAAGATCTATTCGTCGATCTACATGTTTACCAAGGACAGGGAGCTTGCCGACGACCTCTTCCAGGACGTATTCATCAAGATCATTGATACGTTGCGCAAAGGCAAGTACAACCACGAGGGCAAGTTCCTCCAGTGGGCCATGCGCATTGCGTACAACATGTGCGTGGACCAGTTTCGCCGCGGGAAGCGCCGCACCAAGGTGTCCGCCACGGAGACGTTCGACATCTTCGATATCCTCGAGAGCCCGGATCCCAATTGCGAGACGGCCATGATGCGCGACCAGACCCACGATCGCGTGCGTTACCTGGTCGACCAGCTGCCGGCCGAGCAGCGCGAGGTGGTCATCCTGCGGCATTACGCCGACATGTCTTTCAAGGAGATCGCGGTGCTGACCGACGTGAGCATCAACACCGCCCTTGGCCGGATGCGCTATGCGCTGATCAATATCCGGAAGATGATCGCGGAGAAGGAGCTGGTGATGTGAGTCCGGTTACACAATTATAAACGAACGCCGTCAAGGAGGTCCTTGACGGCGTTCGTGTTTTATCACGGCCTCACCGCCGTGTCGCCAATGAAATCCTGGTCGGCGCAATCAAATGTTCGGCACGGGTTCACTTGGCTGCCTGGTTCACCTTTTTTACCATGGGCGGTGTCCACGACCCGTCGAGCATCTCAGGCTTCGGCCAGTACACGCGCATGAGCAGGTTGAACGGACCGGCGGGCGCCGGGAGCCAGTTGGCCCGGCGATCTTTACCCGGATCCTGGTGGCTGATCAGGATCTCGATCGATCCGTCTGCGTTTGGCTTCAGGGCATTTCGGTCGCCGATGGCAAACCGGTTGATCGGATTTTCGACCATGAATCCTTCGTCGTCGTAAAGGGTGAGGCTCCAGAAAGCATTGGCCGGCGGCGTCATGTCCTTCGGGAAGGTCATCGTGTAGCTGTGCTTCGAACCGTCAAACGGTTCGCCGTCGGCGTCGAGCAACCCGGCCGGATACATGGCATCCGCATCGAGGTTGGCGCCCAGTCCGCCGAAGGCGACGCCTGCGCGGAAGGAATACTGCGTGCCGTACGATCCCAGTCCCGTGTTGACCATCCAGCCGTTGACCGGCTTGCCGGAACCCAGGCCGGTGGCCAGCATGGTCGCTTTGCCCCAGGCGGCCAGCCCGCGGAGCGAGTCCTGCACGGCAGCGGGAAGCCGTGTGGCATCGAAGATGGAATCGGGGCCGATGCCGAGCGGAGCCAGCTTTTTGAGGAAGGCCGAATCGGCAGGTGCGGGCGGGTTATCCCGCATCAATTGGTTGAGCCGGTTGAAGAAATCTGCAGCGCTCATGCCGATGACCATGTCGTTGGGCGTCTGGGCGGGCAGGGCGGGATCCACCACGCCGGTCGGCGGCGTATAGTCCGCTCCAAAAGCGCTCAAGGGCACCAGCCTGATCCCGTCCTGGATGGCCTTGACGGTCGTGGCCGCGTCTGCGGGACTGTTGACCTGGATGCGCCCGATGATCCAGACCATGCTTGTCGGCGCCTTGACCTCCGTCATGTTCTCCGGAATGGCCCCTGACCAACCCGGTGCCGTAAGTACGTAGGTCTGTTCTTCCGTTCCGGTGGTCCGCGATCCCGGGGAGAAGAAGATGTTCGTCCAGGCGTCCATCATCGGGAAGAGGTAATACCGGCCGTTCGTATTGGGCAGCGTAAGGACCATCGGCTCGTTGCGAAGGTCCAGCCAGGTGGACGAATAATACGTGTCGGCATTCGGCCGCACTACATCCCGGGAATTGGCGTCGGGGAATTGGCGCGCATGGACGATCTGGTTGATCGGCGCGCGCATGACACTCCCCGAGGTCACGTCGGCCACGTTGGTCATCGTCGTTCGGCTGGCGTCCATGACGACCAGCGGAAAGCCGAACAGATAAGCTTCACGCAGTGTGCCGAGGATCTCCGCTTCGGACATGGCCTTGTCCGTTTCGCGGCCGGCCGGGTTTGCATTTCTGCAGGACATCGCGCTGAAGACGATCATCGCGAGCATAAAAAGTGGTGTGGGTCTCATAAGATGGTGGTTTGATGAATTTCAATGCTGCGGAGCCGGCAGGCTCCGTCCACGATTGTCCATTTGGGGGAAATCGTCAGGGGGCAAGACGCACCCTCGTCCATCGACCGTCCGGGCCAGGTGTGTACCTGAAGCGGTCGTGCAGGCGGTCGGCCCTGCCTTGCCAGAATTCGTAAACGGCGGGTCGCACCAGGTATCCGCCCCATTGCGGCGGCACGGGCAACGGATTGGCTGGTAGAAATATTACAACTGGTGCTAGTAATACTTGTGTTGGATC
>CAYMLN010000137.1:631-6371 GCA_964391045.1 uncultured Saprospiraceae bacterium | reverse complement strand
TCGCCGGCCCTGACCTATACGGACGCCACGATCGCCGGCAGCTGTCCGCAGGAGCGGACGATCAACCGGACGTGGATCGCCACGGACGATTGCGGCAATTCGAGCACCTGCCTGCAGGTCATTGTCGTCGATGACAATGTGGCGCCGGTCATCACCTGCCCGGGCAACGTCACGATCGAGTGCACGGCCAGCACGCTGCCCGCCAACACCGGCAGCGCCACGGCCACGGATGCCTGCGATGCCAGCGTGACCCCCACATTTACGGATGTGACCACCGGCGCAGGTTGCCCGCAGGAATACCTCATCACCCGGACGTGGCTGGCCACGGACGATTGCGGGAATACGAGCACATGCACGCAAGTGATCACGGTGCAGGACAACCTGCCGCCGTCGATCACCTGTCCGATAAATGTCACCATCGATTGCAGCGCAAGCACCCTGCCGGCGAATACCGGCAGCGCAACAGCCACAGATGCCTGCGACCCGAGCGTCACGCCGACCTTTGCCGACGTCACGACCGGTGGAAGCTGTGCGCAGGAATACATCATCACGCGGACCTGGACGGCCCAGGATGATTGCGGCAACGGGACGAACTGCATCCAGGTGATCACCGTGTCGGATATCACGGCGCCTGTGATCACATGCCCGGCCAACATCACGATCGAGTGCACGGCCAGCACCATGCCTTCCAATACGGGCAGCGCGACGGCCATCGACAGTTGTGATCCGAGCGTTGTTCCCACATTCTCGGACGTAACCATCGCCGGCAGCTGTCCGCAGGAGCGGACGATCAACCGGACGTGGACGGCCACGGACGATTGCGGCAACACGAGCACCTGCCTGCAGGTGATCACCGTCGACGACAGCCTGGCCCCGTCCATCGCCTGTCCGTCGAATATCACGATATCGTGTGCGGCCAGCACCCTGCCGGCGACGACCGGTATGGCCACGGCTACGGATAATTGCGACGGAACGCTGACAATCACGTTTACCGATGTCGTTGTTGGCGGGGCATGTCCCGAGGAAGAGACGATCACGCGGACCTGGGTCGCCACGGACGATTGTGGCAACGCCATGTCCTGCGTGCAGATCATTACCATCGATGACAATGTCGCGCCGACGATCACATGTCCGGCGAACGTGACCATCCTTTGCACCGCCAGCACCTCGCCGGATAACACCGGATCGGCGACCGCCATCGACGTCTGCGATGAAACGCCGGACGTGACTTTCGCTGACGCCACCGTTGCCGGGTCCTGCGCGCAGGAGTATACGATAAACAGGACATGGAGCGCAACGGATAATTGCGGCAACGTGTCAACGTGTCTCCAGGTCATCAGTGTCGACGACAACCAGGCACCGCAGATCACCTGTCCGCCTAACGTGACCATCACTTGCACGGAGGGCGATGACCCGGCTGTCACGGGATCCGCCACCGCGACTGACAATTGCACCGGCTCGCCGGAGATCACCTATGCCGACATATCCGTTTTCGGCCAGTGTCCAGAGCTGGTGACGATTACCCGCACGTGGACGGCTTCGGATGGCTGCGGCAATACGGCCACCTGCGTGCAGATCATCATCGAGACCGACAACCAGTCGCCGGTGATCACCTGCCCGGCCGACGTGACGATCGAATGCACGGCCAGCACGGATCCGTCCAACACTGGCAATGCCACCGCGACAGACGACTGCACACCGGAACCGGATGTTGACTACACCGATGTCACCGCAGGCACGGGATGCCCCGAAGGCTATTCCATCACGCGGACCTGGATCGCCACGGACCTTTGCGGCAATACGGCAACGTGTGTCCAGAATATCCTTGTCGATGACAATGTCGCGCCGGTCGTAACGTGTCCGGCCAACGTCACCCTCGATTGCACGGAGGATACGTCACCCGAGAATACAGGGACTGCTACGGCCACGGACAACTGCGCACCTTCGCCGGTGATCACCTTCGCGGATGTAACGACGGGCATCGGTTGTCCCGACGGGTACGTCATCACGCGCACTTGGACAGCCGAGGATGATTGCGGCAACACCGACACATGCGTACAGGTCATCACGGTGGATGACACTACGGCGCCGATCGTAACCTGCCCGGCCAACATGACGATCGAATGTTCGGAAAGCACCACGCCGGACAATACCGGCACGGCGACGGCGACGGATGTTTGCGATCCGACGCCCACGGTCACCTTCACGGATGCCACGGTCGCCGGCGCCTGCCCGCAGACCTATACCATCAACCGGACGTGGACCGCCACGGACAACTGCGGCAATGCAGCAACATGCATGCAGACCATCGTCCTCGAGGATACGACAAACCCGATCTGCCAAACGCAGGACATCACGATCTCCCTGGATGGCAGCGGCAACGCGACCATCACGGCCGCGCAGGTCAATGACGGGTCCTCGGATGCCTGCGGACCGGTCACCCTGGCTGTGACGCCGAATGCATTCGACTGCGAGGATCTCGGGGAGAATGTGGTGACCCTCACGGTGACGGACTGCTCCGGAAACGTGTCCTCCTGTACGGCGATCGTTTTCGTCGAGGAAGGCGCTGACGGGCTGGAGGCCAATTGCCAGAACGTTACGATCACCCTGGACGGCAATGGCATGGCCACGGTCGATCCCAACCAGGTTAATAATGGTTCGGGCGGCGGCTGCAACCCGGGCGACCTGGAGTTCGACCTGTCGCAGACCAATTTCGACTGCACGGATCTCGGCCAGAACATCGTCGTCCTCACGGTGACGGACGAGCAAGGCAACACGGCGACCTGCACGGCCATCATCACCGTGCTCGACAACATGCCGCCGAGCATCACGTGTCCCCCGAACGTGACGGTTGACTGTCACGAGGTGACGGATCCTGAGAATACCGGCCAATTTGGCAATGCCACGGCGACGGACAACTGTCCGCCGGCCGTCGTCACGGAAACGCACGTGATCAACCTGAACAACTGCAATGAAGGCACGATCATCCGCACGTTTGTTGCCACTGACGCTTCGGGCAACTCCGTGAGTTGCGTCCAAGTCGTGACCGTCAACAACCCCGATCCGTTTGATGAGACCGATATCACCTGGCCGGCGTCTCCGGTCAACGTGAACATCTGTAACTCGACACTGCCGCAGAACATTCCCAACGGGCAGCCGACATTCAACCAGAATGCCCTGCTCTGCGCGGACATCAGTGTTTCCTACAGCGACGATGTCGATGTGTTTGTCGATAACAATCCGGCTACGCCCTGCCAGGTGATCATGCGGACCTGGACGGTCACGAACAATTGCACGCCGGTGACCACCTTCACCTTCGTGCAGACCATCAACGTGACGGACAGCCAGCCGCCGGTGTTTACCAACATCAACGACATGACCAAGACGGCGAGTCCCGCGACCTGTACGGCGCCGTTCACGCTCATCGCCAATGCCACGGACTGCGCAGGCGTGACGATCACCAATAACTCCCCGTACGGGGCGAACAATGGCGCGAATGCCAGCGGCAACTACCCGATCGGCCAAACCACGGTCATCTTCACGGCGACCGACGGTTGTGGCAACACTGCCACGATGGATGTGGTGATCACGGTCCTCGATCCCGACCCGACAGAATTTGAGTGCGAGAAGATCATCATCTTCCTGCCGCCGGAGACGGAGATCACCCTGCATGCCGATACGTTCGTGGTTTATTTCGAAGGGGCGTGCACGTCGGCTGAAGACTTCATTGTCAGCTTCTCCAGCACGGATCCCTACGATACCTTGCGGACCTATGATTGCGGTGACGTCGGCGTGACGACCTTCCCGCTGTACTTCTGGCTGAATGGTTCGCCGCCGATGCTGGTGGACAACTGTCCGTTCGCCGACCTCGACCTTCGCGACCCGAACGACTTCTGCCAGGACGGCCTTGTGGTCGCCGGGGATATCGGCAACGAGAGCGGGCTTCCGCTCGAAGGAGTCGAGGTGACAGTCGCCAATACGCCGATGGATCCGGATATGACGGACGAGAGCGGCAAGTACTGGATCGACGGTTTTGTCGAAGGCAGCAGTTATGAGATCCGTCCGCTGCGCGATGTCAATCACCGGGAGGGCGTCTCGACGCTTGACCTGGTCATGATCCAGAAGCACCTGCTCGGCAAAGCCAGGTTGAATTCCCCCTACAAGCTCATCGCGGCCGATGCCAACAAGAGCGGACATATCACCGCGCTCGACCTGATCGAGATCCGTAAGCTGATCCTCGGTATTACGAACAGGTTCCCGAACAATACATCGTGGCGTTTCATCGACGAGACCTTCGTGTTCCCGGATCCGTACAACCCGTTTGCGACGGCCTTCCCGGAATCCGTGCTGCTGGACAGCATTGCCGGCTTGATCGACACGGTGAACTTCATCGCCATGAAAGTCGGTGACGTCAACGGATCGTTCTTCCTGAATAAGGCCCAGGGCGGCCAACTTGAGACGCGGACGGTACACGAATACGGGCTGGATGTCATCGAATTGCCGGAGACGGGCAGCGCGGCACGGGTATTCGAGCTGCGCGTGTCCGAGGGCCAGCCGGCCATTGACGGGATGCAGTTTACCCTGGATGTGGGTAAGCTCACCGGCGACGAGGCGCGGGCAATCAGTTCCGATGTGCTGACGTCAGACCAATACTACTATGATGCCGCAACGGGCCAGCTGCGCGTGAGCTTCGCGGCCCAGACGCCGGTGGCGCCGGAAGGCAAGTCGCTGCTGCGGTGGACGACCTCCGATCGTACCCCCGATGACCTTCGGATCCATGTCGGCGATCTCGTTCCTGAGGCGTATATCGCTTCCGGCGAGGAACCCGAGATCTGGCGCCTGCGCCTGGCGGATATCCAGTACCTGCCCGAATCGGGTGCCTTTGGGTATGAGCTTTTCCAGAACGTACCGAATCCCTTCACCGAGGAGACCCTGATCCGGTTCAACCTGCCGGCCGACGAGCGCGTCCGGGTGGCCGTCTTCGACCAGATGGGCCGGCAACTGCATGCCCTTGACCTTGAGGGCGTTGAAGGATTGAATGAGGTTCGCCTCTCGGCCGGGCTGATCGGGACGCCCGGGGTATACTACTATACGCTCTACACCGCACAGGCCAGCTTTACCCGCAAAATGACCGTTGCGACGCGATAAGAATGTTGAGACGTTGGGTCGGTTTTCGGCCTGATGACGTTACTGTTTGGGAGATCCCCCTGCTGGTCAGGGGGATTTTTTTTGGCACTGACCCTTAATTGTTTATAAAATATAAAAATATAATTTCATAAAATACAGAATAACAGATAAATACAATTTATTAAATTACATAATATAAAAAATACCAATATTGGGGTAATACACGGCTTTAGAGCCAATCTATATTTGTGGAGGCATTAAGGATTTTTTTAATCTGTTAAGAGCTGAACCTACTCTTTGTACAGATTACATTTCGCCGATATGTTTGAATCGGCAAATCCCGGTCCCCGGACCATCTGCCACCTGACCTCCCTGAAAAAGGTAATGAGCCTGCACGGCCCGACGTCGGTTTGCCCGACCACCGGTCCCTGATCACACAATGCTATTTCCTGAGCGCGAAGCCTTTCGCCGTGCGCTCCAGACATAGGCTTAACCTTTTTTTACCTAAAACTAAGATCTCATGAAGAAAACGGACATTTTCGTTTCTCTCAGGGATGGTGTGCTTCGTCTCAAACAGTACTCAAGACAATTGTCCCAGTCCCTGACAGTGAGC
>CAYMLN010000137.1:0-621 GCA_964391045.1 uncultured Saprospiraceae bacterium | reverse complement strand
AGCCTGCTGACGCTGGCTCTATTCTCCCACGCTCCGGTAACGGGGCAAACCAATTGCTCGCTGAGCTGCCACGGCGCGCAGATCTCGCTCGACGAGAACTGCGAGGCGCTCGTCATTCCGAGCATGATCGCCGACATGAGCCAGTGTCCCGGCGGTCAGTTTGCGGTTTTCGTGTACACCCTCCAGGGTGACACGATACCGAATGCCACGGTCAACGAAAACCACATCGGGATGACGTTGATCGCCAGCCTTTACGATTTCATTTCCGGCAACAGCTGTTGGTCGTACATCACGATCCAGGACAAGATGAAGCCGCAGATGGATTGTGATTGCCAACCCGTGGCCGGGTTTACCGGCACAATCGCGACTACGGACCCGATCGCCAACATCAGCGATCCGTGCTGGATGTATAGCGGATTCCTTCCTGTCAACGGCGATCACTATTACGATACGTGGAACTTCACGATATCCGTCGCCGGCATGTACACGTTTACCATGGTGGGCGGTACGCTCCCGGATGGGATCGCGGCCTTCTTCGACGGGGCCTTCTATCCCCTGGCGGTTTGCGACAACCTGCTGGGCGGGGATGACGACACCGGCGGTTTCGCCGGTCCGCCGATC
>CAYMLN010000136.1:0-6469 GCA_964391045.1 uncultured Saprospiraceae bacterium | reverse complement strand
CGCCCGGCGCCCGGCTATCCAGCCTGCCCGGACCATACCGAGAAACGCACCCTGTTCGATTTACTCGATGCGGAAAACGCGGCCGGCATCACGCTAACCGAAAGCATGGCCATGTACCCTGCCGCCAGCGTGAGCGGCTGGTACCTCAGCCATCCGGACAGCAAGTACTTCCCCGTCAGCGGGATCGACCGGGACCAGCTCGAGGACTATGCTTCGCGGAAAAAGCTCCCTGTCAAAGAAATGGAGCGGTGGCTCGGCCCATTGCTGTAAAAGTGAAAAACGAAAAACTAAAAGTGAAAAGTTATCTGCGATCTCGACATTGATATGGCGATCATACCCTTGCATGCAATATGCTGCTAAGGCCTGAATGGCTATGCACGCCTCCGTGCCTCTGTGAGAACCGCAAAACCACTACGCATCCATAACCCTAAATTCACCCCAGGAATCAACCTACCTTGAATCGCCCATCGCCGACCACAAAGACGACTGTTTCCGTCCAGGAAAAAGTCCTTCCCGACGAGGAGAAGCAGGTCATCGTGCACTGCCATTACACCTGCACAAACCCGTGGGGCATGTACATCCGGATCTGGCCGACCACCTACCTCATTGCCCGCGACATGGACCATCGCAGTCATCTCGTCCATGCGGAGAACATCCCTTACTACCCCGCCTGGAAGGCTGTCGAGCCGGGCGCAAGGAGCCAGTTCACACTCATCTTTACCGGCCTGCCGGCGGATTGTTCACGCTTCGACCTCGTCGAGGAGATCCCTCAGGAGGGCGGGTTCTTCGTCGGCGATATCCGCCGGAACGAGATGGATGTCTATGAGGTGAGCGTCGACGGGCAGTGAAGGGGAATGGCTCCTCTTTTCACCACAGATACCACAGATTGCGACACAGATGGCCACAGATTTCATTTTCGGTGCCCCGGAATCGTCATCGTGCAAAACAGGGGAAGCATATATAAGCCAAGGTATTCAAAGGAGGGCGGGCAGGGCGCCCCGGGGTTTGCATGATCGAGCGGAACGAAGTGGAGCACGATCGCAACACAGGGGGTGACAATCGCAGTTGGTAGCTCACGTCAGATAAATTTTTTGCGATCGTCGGGGGCGTGCGATGGAGTAGTCGAGACGCGAGATAAACTGTCCCTGATACGCTGGAACTCCTCATTTCATTACGTAACGCCGCACAGTTTTATCCGGATATCATTTTAGGTGCCCCAGAATCGTCATCGTCCAAAACGGAGGAAGCAAAGATCCTCAGCGGATAGAATGTTGCGACCGGCTATCCCCGGGTTGCTGCTGGCGAAAAAAGGTGCGTGCTGACGTTCAATAATCGCTCGTAGTGATCTCCTGCAGCTGCCCGTCGACCAGCACGAGCCGAAACAGCCTGTCGTACTGGTCATCGGGAAGCGGATCATATTCCTCCGACTGCAGCATGAGGTTGGCCAGCCAGGGCGTGGAGTCGGAATGCCCGCAAATCACGGCCACCTCGCCCATGCAATCCGCCAGCATGGCTTCAATGGAGACAGCATCCTTCCAGTCATAGATCTTGATCTCGACACCCGTTACCTTGGACAAGGGCGCCAGGGTGTTCCGTGTGCGCTTCCAGTCGGTCGCGTACAGGCGCGTGACGCCCGCCTTGGCAAACATGTCCGCGAGCTTCTGCGCCCGCGCGAAGCCTTCGGCTGACAAGTCGGGATCGTCCGTGCTGTCGACGGCCTTTTCGGCGTGGCGGATGAGGTATAAACGGGTCTCCGACTGGGCGCGGCATTGGGGCGAAACCAGCGCGAAGAGGAGTAAGGGTAGAAAGCAAAAGGTGTGACGCATGATCAGCTCGATTAAACGCTATGGAACGAAAATGACAATTGTCATTGAATAATCCAATTCATTCGGCCCAAACAATCTCGCCCTTTAGGTTAATGTACACGATCGTGTTGGAAAACGCATCGCCGACCTCCATGCGGGCCAGGCCGTTGCGGAAGAGATTGATCCCGGCATACATCGGCGGGATGATGACGTTGCCCGAAAGGTCCATGAAGCCCCACTTCATGTCCTCGTCCTGGATAGCGATGAACCCCTGGTGAAGTGCGCCCATGTTGCGATAGGTCAGTTCGCCGAGGACAATCTTGCCTGTCCTGTCGATCACGGACCAGATCTTCTGTTGCTTATCCGCGCTTCGTGTCCAGACTACCGCGTGACCCTCGGTAAAGTCCCACCCGAAGTCATACGCCGGCGCGATGACAAAGCGGCCCGAGGTATCGATGAACCCGCCCCTGATGGTATAGCCATATTCCGCTGACGAATTTTCTTCTTGCACCATCGCCCACGCCAGGCCTTCGCTGAATCGCCCGGCGGAATGGAACCGCGGCTCGATCGCCCAATGCCCCGTCGTATCCAGGAAACCGGTTTGTTCGTCCGCCCCGAATGCACGCGTCAGCCCGTTAACGTAATGGATCGCATCGACCGCGATCGTGAGCTTTGGCGTCTCCAGCACCCGGCCTGTCTTGTCAATGATGGCCGTCCAGCCATCGATCCTCACGCCGGCAAAGCCTTCATGGAATGGACCGGCTGCCTCATACCGACATGGTACCACCTCCTTGCCCGACAGATCGATGTACCCAAACCGGCCATCGCGTGAGACAGCGGCAAGGCCTTCACTGAAAGTCCCGGCCCGTTCGAACTGAGGTAAGATCAACGCTTCTCCCTTTGGGTTGATATACCCATAGCGTAGTTCGCCGTCGATCATCCGGCCCACAACCGCAATCCCATCCAAGAAGTCATCCGCCGCATCCCATGCCGCCGAAATGACGACCTCCGCGTTGCGGTTCATATACCCCCACTTCCCCTTGATACGCACAGGGTACAAGGCATCGGGATATGTGGCGAATGCCGCTTTCCGGTCGGCCGCCGACTCGAGCGGCCCGCCCTGGGACACGGCGGGCTTGCAGCGCAGGAAGCTGAACAGGGAAAGGCAGATCATGGCGGCGGGCATGAGGTACATGGGTGGTGGATCGGGATAGGAAAGATAGGGATACGATCGAGGCGCTCAAAACGCAAGGCATAGCCGCGCAGGCCCCCGACGATCTCACCGTCATACAATTCCCTGTGGATTCTACCGCGATCGTCCTCCCCTGTGCCCGCCAGCCTGGTTCCTGCCGGAACCGCTGTCTCGGAACTCCGGGGCGCCCGGCCCGCATCCCAATTGCTTTTCTCTTCCAGCTTTTCGTTTCTACCCTCCAATTCTTCATTTGTTCATTTTTCGCTTTTCATTGTTCATTGTTCACTGTTCATTGTTCACTGTTCATTGTTCACTTTTCGTTTTTCGTTTTTAGCTTTTACCTTTTCCCTACCTTGCCTCCATGATTCCCGTGGCCTACGTAACCCCGTATTTCACCCCGAATACGGTGCGCTTCATCGATGCGCTGACGTCGCAGTACAACATTCGGCTGATCGTCCTCAGCAACGAGCCGGTGACGCGGCTGCCGGAATGGCAGCAGAGCCGGATCGCCGTCGCCCGCCAGGTGCAGGATGTGTTCGACAAGTGGACGCTGATCAAGACGCTGACGGACCTCCAGAAAATCACGGGGCCGATCCACCGGGTCATCGGCGCCACCGAACAACTCCAGGTCCCGATGGCCGAGGCGCGCCTCGTGCTGGGCATCCCGGGCATGGACGTCGATACCGCACAGAACTTCCGGGACAAGTCACGGATGAAGACGATCTTCTTCGAAAACGGCATCCCTTGCGCGCGCCACGCACTCGTGAACTCGCTCGAAGATGCCCTGGCGTTTGGCCGCAGGTGTCCCTATCCGGTGGTCGTCAAGCCACAGGCCGGCGCCGGATCGGCGACGACGTTCAAGGTGCACAATGACGAGGAGATGCACAATGCCTTCACGCAGATGGGGCATATCATTGCCGAAGGCATCGTCGTGGAGGAGTTCGTGCAGGGCGAGGAATACTCGCTCGACACGTGGTCGCTCAACGGCAAGGTCGTGCACCAAACGATCAATCGATACTATCCGACGCCGCTGGAGGTCATGTCCAATCCGTGGATCCAGTGGCGGGTCATCCTGCGCAAGGAGCACGGCGGCAAGGCCTTCGACGACATCCGCAAGGTGGGCAAGAAGGCGCTCGACGTCCTGGGCATGAAGACCGGCCTGAGCCACATGGAATGGTTCCGCCGCAAGGACGGCTCGATCGCCATCTCCGAAGTAGCCGCCCGCCCGCCCGGCGCCCAGTTCACGACGCTGATCAGCCGCGCCTGCGACTTCGACGTCATCCGCGCGTGGACGCGCCTCATGATCTTCGACGAGCCTGTCAGCGCCTCGGTCAACTATACCTCCGGCGCCGCCTACCTGCGCGGCCAGGGCGAAGGAAAGGTCACCCGCGTCGAAGGCCTCCAGGAGATCCGCGACAAGTACGCGGATTACATCACGGATATCCGTGTGCCCAAGCCCGGCCACGCCAAGGGCCTGAACTACGAGGGCGAAGGCTTCGTCATCGTTCGCCACAAGGACACCGCCGTCGTGGAAAGCGTCCTCCAGGAGATCGTCGAGAAGGTGCGCGTCCACCTGGAATAGGCGCGCCTATGGACCGCCCGCAGTTCTCCTCCCGCACCTTTGGCCACCTGCCCGACGGGACCGAGGTCGTCGCGTATTCGCTGCGCCTGCCCAACGGTGTTGAGTTGGAAGTGATCCCGTACGGCGCCATCCTCACGGCGATCCGCGTGCCCGATCGTAAAGGCCGCCTGGAAAATATCGTCCTCGGCTTCGACCATCTCGAACCGTACCTGCTCGACACGCATTACATCGGCGCCGTGGTCGGTCGCGTGGCCAACCGGATCGCCTTCGGCCGGTGCAGGTTGAATAGGCGCTCGCTGCAGTTGTCCGTCAACCATCCGCCGCATCACCTGCATGGAGGATTTACAGGGTTTCACAACCGCCTGTGGGTATTGGATCCGTTCATCGCCGAGGATAGTGTCGGCGTGACCTGCCAGACTTCGCTTCAGGACGGCGAGGACGGCTATCCCGGCGATCTTGACGTCACCGTCACCTACATCCTGCAGGCACCCTCGACGATGGTCGTCCGGTACACCGCGATATCGAGTGCGGATACGCTTTTCAATCCGACCCAGCACACCTACTTCAACCTCGATGCGGAGCGTGGGACGATCCTGGACCACGACCTGATGATCAAGGGCGCTTCATGCCTCGAAACGGATGCGTCCCTGATCCCCAGTGGTCGCCTCGTCGAGGTGAATGGCACCCGGCTCGACTTCAATGCATCGAGATCGTTGCGCGGGCTCAGCCAGCCCGGCCAGTCACTCGATCACAGTTGGGTCCTAATGCCGCGCGAACGTGGCGAGGTCATCGCGTCATTGTCGTCCGCCCGCAGTGGGCGTCGCGTCGATGTGATCACGGACGCGCCGACGCTCCATGTCTATGCCGGCCACGGCCTGCAGGCCGACACCCCGACGACCAACCGGAAGCCGGTACTGCCCTTCTCCGGCATCTGCCTGGAGACGCAAGGCTATGCCGACGCCCCGAATCATCCGGAATTCCCCTCTATCGTCCTGCCCGCCGGCCGGGAATGGAAAAGCGAGACGACGTTCAGGTTCTCCACGGACGCCGCTACATCGGTTCGGTAAAAAGGAACTCCGGCGAGAAGAGGATGCCGTTTTCTGTTAGCAATTCAATGTATTCGTCGAGGAAGGGTTGGGTACGGTGGCGGCGATGCTGATCCAGGATATAACGCATCGTCGCATCAAGTTGGCGGGTCCCCAGCGAAAAAGCGCCATAACCCTCCTGCCATTCGAATCGCTCGGGCGTTAGATGCGTAGCGTTAATATAGAGGGATGATTTAGCCTTGATCGCCTGCATGACATCAGACACGGCAACGACAGGTTTCATCCTGAACAAGGCGTGGACGTGGTCTTCGACGCCATTCACTTGGACGGTCTTGCACTTATGCTCATTAAAGAGTTGGCCGATCACCCCGAAGACGGAAGATTGGATCTCTTCAGTCAACAGGGCTTGCCTGTACTTGACGGCGAAAACGGCGTGAACATAGAGTTGGGTGTAGGAGTTCGCCATGATGAATGCTTTGCCTAAAGTGTCATGAGACCGGTGAAACGTTACCATTATTCCCCGATTAATTGAGCGAATTTTTCATGGGTCGTACCTACGGCACTCCCGATACCATATGCGCTCCTTTCGCCGGGTTGAAACCCGGCGCTAGGACAGTGAACGTGGCTACGCCACTCTCTTCATGAACAAATTCGACTGCGTTCAGCAGTTGCGATCGAATTAGAAACCGCTGTGGATGTGAAAACTGATCGACCGGATGCATCATCATGCTTGCCTTATCCAAGGTCCGGAGGACCGAGCCATATCCTAGCGCCGGGTTTCAACCCGGCGTAACGGACGCCGCACGATCCGGAATGCCGTAGGCATGGTCCATGAAACACGGAT
>CAYMLN010000135.1:0-6508 GCA_964391045.1 uncultured Saprospiraceae bacterium | reverse complement strand
TGACCGGTTGATGCCGGCGTGCGTGATTTCGGGGCGAATATACGCGGCCAAAGAGAATAAAAAGAGTTTTTTATCCTTTATGCAAAAAAAATGCGGCGACCCTGTCCGAATGCACGGGTGGGTGGTCAGCGGGCAGCCGGTGCGGGGGCCGGAAGCAAGAAGAGGAGGGCGCTGAGGAGCATCACGTTTTTCACGATATACTGGCCGACCAGGGTGAGCGCGATCGTCCCGCGCTGGAAGCACAGGTCCGGGAAGAGGAACATCGGGGTAAAGGTGAAGACCAGGTGCACGAGGGCGAGATAAATGATCCACCTCCGCGGCCGGTTGAGGATCATGGCCACGCCGATCAGCACTTCCCAGGCGGCCAGTGCGGTGTAGGACTCCTGAGACGGGACGAGGCCGAACGTGAGTTTGTCCAGCGTGGCCTGCGCGAGGTCTTCCGCCGGGCTGATCCCGGGATAGAACTTGAGCATGCCGAACCAGGTATACACGATGCCGGTGCCGATGACCAGCAGCGTTTGGCGATGGGCGAGGAATCGATGCATGCGAAACGGATTAGGCGGGTTGAGGAGAATTTCTGGATGAGCAGGACTGCTCAGCGAGTAATGTTGAAATGAACATTCGACAAAACCGTCCAGCGAAACAGAATGACACGGCCCTGTAAATCGAAGTATTTGACAGAGAAGCCTAATGGCCGCCTTATCGAGACGGATCCATCAAAATTATCATCCATGCGCGCCGCCTTCTTTACCGACTTACTGGCAATCCATGTCGTCCCGTGATTCCGGATCGTTGTTCGGGAAACAATTACCCGACATGACCTGGGTCGGCGCGTACCGCACAAGGTTCGGATCGTAAAGTGCGTTCGCGAGGAATTCGGTCAGGTCATCGACCTCTTCCGGGGTGAGGTGGAGTGGACGGAGCAGGGTGGTGACCTGGGTGATCGGAACGTCGGGGTTTTCGGGAATGCCGCGGTTGAAGTATTCGACGACATCCCGGAGGGACGTCTTGCTGGCGCCGTGGAAGTAGAAGCCGAAGTCCTTGAGGTTATAGAGCTGCGGCACCTTGAACTTGTGCATGTCCTCCTCCCGGCCGGTGAAGCCGCCGCGGCCGAAGTTCCGCTTGTCATAGCGGTCGGTCCGGAAGACCGAGTACCCATTCTGGTATTGGTTCATCACCCCGAGGGCGAAGAATTGGTGGGGTTGGCTGTTGAGTGAGGGTGAATTGTGGCAACTCACGCAGCCGGCCTTGCCGAAGAAGAGCAGTGCGCCGCGCTTCTGCTGGTCCGTCATGGCGCCGGTTTCGCCCTTCAGCCAGTGCTGGAAAGGGGCCTGGTTGGTCAGGATCGTCCGGAAGTAGGCGGCGATCGCAAAGGCGGCCGTTTGGAGCGTATAGCGCTGCGCTTCAGGAATCTCGGGGAAAGCGGCATCGAACATCGCCGTGTAGCCCAGTGAATCCGCGATGGATTTGTTGACCAACTGCCGGTGCACGATCAGCGCTCGTTCATTGTTGGCCTCAAGGCCCATGAGTCCCTTGTAATTGATCTCCACGAGGGTGTCCTGCGACCAGGCGTCTTCTGTTCCTTCATTGACGTCAAACGAACCGAACGTGCCTGCCCAGAGGGCGTTCGTGACAAACGTGGTATTGATGACCGGGAGCGGCCGCGCCCCTTGCGCATCGACCTGGTCGCCGGTGTAGGCCGGGTTCTTGTGCCGCCCGTCGCCGAAATGGCCGAAGCCGACGGCGCCGTCCGCGATCCCCTGGAACCGCCCGGCCGTGAAGCCGCGTTCGGGAATGTGGCAACTGCCACAAGAGTACGTTTGAAGTGAAACGGAATTCTTGGCGTCCAGCCCGATACCGGTTTCGAAAAACAGCATACGGCCCAGCTCGACCTTCTCCAGCGTGACCGGATTCTTGGGGTCCTGATTGGGCAGCGCAGAGAGATCGGATCCTGACGGAAGGATATAAGCCGAATAATCGCCGGTCCGTGAGGAGGCATTGAGCGCTTCGGTCAGGTCGAGGTCCAGGTCCTGGACATACTCGTGCTTGCAGCCCGGCAGGACAAGGCTGGCGACACAAATATAAAAGAGGACTACAGGCCGGCCGCTTAAGGCGGCCAATGGGCGTAGGCGATGGCGATTCATGGGCATGATGGGATAAACCGTTCCCACCATCGTGGGAACGCCTGGGTGAAAGTGCCCCAAAAATAATACCACCAAAAGGATAATAATACCTGCTTATCCGTTTTTGGCAAATTTATAATCGATCTGCGCGAGCGAAGCCGACGGGACAAAAACCGGTACACAAAGCCGAAAGCCCCTGCGGGCAGCAGTGGGTTTAATCAAAAAGGAAGGGCAATGCCGGGCTTAGATACCCAGCCAGCGGTCGTAATCTTCAGGTTTTACCTGACCTGCGGGAACAGGAGGTTGAACCTTCCGGCCGCGGACGAATTGCCAGAATCGGTTGAGTAAACGCATCATGGGATTATTACAAGCATAACGACGGGCGAGTCGGAAATGTTGATGTGCAACGTGCACTTTTCCCGAAACATCCGGTGTTATGCAGTAAATATAATAAAAATATTTAATATAAACAAATCAACGTGCGGGATCGATCCCGGGGTCGATGGCGCGGGCGCGGGCGCGGAGGGATTCGGAGGTCTGCATGTCGCCCAGCAGTTGGTGTGCATTGGCAGCATTCCAGAGGATGGCGGCCGATTGGGGGAATCGTTCGACCGCACGGTCGGCCAGCGCCGCGTTCTGCTCAAGCATGTTGAGGCTGCGGTAGACTGACATCAGGTTGACATAGACCGGCAGGTTGCCCGGATTCAGGCTGAGCGCTTTTTCGAGGATCGCCATGGCCTCCTGTGAGCGCCCGGCGCCGGCCAGCGCAAGGCCGAGGTTGACCAGCGCGGGCACATGATTGGGACTCGCGGTGACCGCGCGCTGGTAGTATTCGAGGGCCAATGCGTCATTTCCCTGCGCCTTGACCTCCTTGCCCATCATGTTATTGAACCGGGGATTCCCGGGGCTCACCGTCAAGGTGGCTTCGGCCAGGGTGAAGTTGTTCTTCCATTGCGTCGTTCGCATCCAGGTCATCGGGATGAAAGCGAGGATCATCAGGCTGAAGACAGCAGTCGCTGGCCACCGGCCCCACGGCTTCACCCGCAGCCAGAGCAGGCCGGCGACGATGGCCGTAAGCAGGCCGATCGACGGGATATAGAGTATTCGTTCGGCCTTGATGAAGCCGATCGCGAAAAGGAAGTTCGAGACCGGGAGCAGCGTGAGCAGGAAAAAGGCGATCCCCCACGCCACCACCGGCCGCTTGTGCCGCAGATAGACGGCTGCGCCGGTCAGCAGCAGTACGGTGAGCAATCCAAGCCACGCGCCGGCCGATGACCACCCGCGGATCGGGGCCAGGTCGGACCAATAATCAGCGACCAGCGGGTAGGGGACAAGGTGCAAGCCGACATACTCCATGACGATCCGGATGGACGTTGCCGTCCGGTCGCCGCCGCTCACGCCTTGCCCTAATTCATGCGTAGCCGGATCTCCCGCGATGCCGCTGCGGATCACCAGGAGGATGGCCGACACAAGGCCGACGATGCCAAGACTTGCGACCAGCCGTCCGGGCTTTGGCACTTTTTGCCGGGTGGAAAAGAAGTAGTACAACTCCTGGAGCACGATCAGCGGTCCCGTCACGAATCCGTGTTCCTTCGAAGTGATCGCCCCGGCCGTGGCGATGGCCAGTCCGGCCAGCCATGGCCATTTGCCATTTTGTCGATAGCGATCGTAGGCGATCATGGCGCCGAGCATGAAGGCGGCGGCCAGGAGCTCGGCGCGGCCGACGATCCCGGCAACCGCCTCGGTATGCAATGGATGCACCGCGAAGAGCAGGCCGGTGGCCATCGTGAGCCACGGGGCGTTGAACAGCAGGGCAAGCATCCGCATGAGCAGGAAGCAGACGGCCGCATGCAGCAATACGTTGACGACGTGGAACGGTGCCGGGCGGTCGCCCGTCATGGCATATTGCAGGTTGTAGGTCGTCAGCGTCAGCGGCCGGTAAAGGCCCTTGTCTTCCGCATCGGCCTTGCCCGCCCAATAATGCGATCGCCAGATCGCGCCCAATTGGTCAGTCGAGCGGATCAGGGTGTTTTCCTCGATGATCGGTACGTCGTCAAACGTGAATTCCGCCTGGAAGGCCGGGAGGTAGACGAGGATCGCCAGGAGGGGCGTCAGCCAATAGCCATGCCGCAGCCACGCGGGCGATGACGGACCGGATTTCTTCTTTGCTGTCATGTGATGCCTGAATCCGTCCGAAAATACGCACAGGACCCGGCACTTGGAAAACGGCCGCTATCCGGGCCGGGATTCAGTTGGCATCGATGAGCCGTCCGCTGCCGCTGACCTGCGTATGGAGGAACGGGTGACCCTTGAAAAAGACGTTGCCTGAACCGGAGATTACGACGTCGAGATCATGCTGGACCTGGACTTCCACGCTCCCGCTGCCGGAGACCCGCACGTCCGCGAAATCGCTGAAGATCCCGAATGCCCTGCACCATCCGCTGCCGCTGTTGAAGACGTCCAGGTTGTCGGTAAGCCCCTCGAGAAAAATGTCACCCGAACCGTAGATGCCTGCGTCGACTGCATCGGCGTCCAGGTACATATCGATATCGCCGGAACCATAGGATGCCAGTTCGATCGATCCGTTTTGATTGAACTCCGTCTGGCCATAGACGTCGCTGCTTCCGAACAGTTCGAGCCGGCGGATGGACGGGACATGGATCTCGATCACCTGGTCCGGGTCGATCTGTCCGTGTTCCTCGATGAGCAAGCGGTTCTCCGCGACCTGGACATGGGTGTCTTCCACGTCTTCCGCCCAGCCTGTGATGACGACCTTGTAATGGTCGGTTTGGATCAGCCGGATATGGGAGGATGTTTCCAGTTCGATGCGGTCGAAGGGCAGTGTTTCGTGGATGACCTCGATCCGCTCATTCCCCGGCGGATAATGATCGTGGTCGTCGATGTAACAACCGGATACCAAGAGTCCGGCGGAAAGCCAGAGGAAGGGAAGGGTGCGCATGGTTGGGTGAGTTGATTTCCGGGATCAAAGCTATTGGCTGAAGGGAAGCGCGTGCAGGCCCGGCGCGTTAATCCCGTTAAGGATCCCGTTAATCTGTGTTAAACCCGGCGTGATCCTTACCTTTGCCGCCCGAAACGAACGTGATCATGGGTAGGATTTTCGAGGTCCGCAAATCGACGATGTTCGCCCGGTACGACCGGATGGCGAAGCAGTTTACCCGCATCGGGAAGGAGATCGCCATCGCCGTGAAGGCGGGTGGGCCTGATCCGGAGTATAACCCGGCGCTGCGCAGGGCCGTCCAGAATGCCAAGACGGTCAACATGCCGAAGGACAAGGTCGAGGCCGCCATCAAGCGCGCCCTGGGCAAGGACATGGAGAATTACGAGGAGGTCATGTACGAGGGCTACGCCCCGCACGGTGTCGCCATCCTCATCGAATGCGCGACGGACAACACGGTCCGCACCGTGGCCAACGTCCGGGCCGCCTTCAACAAGGGCAATGGCGCACTAGGGACCACCGGCAGCGTCAGTTTCCAGTTCAACAAGATGGGCGTATTCAACCTCGAGCCCGAAGGTCTCGACCCGGAATCCCTGGAGCTCGAGCTCATCGATTTCGGCCTCGAGGAAATGGGGGAAGGCACGACCGAGGACGGTCATAGCGTCTTTGTCGTCCGGTGTGCGTTCTCGGACTTCGGTAACATGCAGAAAGCCTTGGAGGACCGCAACATCAAGATCAAGAGCGCGCAGCTGGAGTGGATCCCCTCCACCACCGTCGAGCTGGCCGAAGCTGAGGCCGAGGAGGTCCTGAAGCTGGTCGCGAAGCTCGAGGCGGACGAGGATGTGCAACGCGTGTTCCATAATCTGGCGTGAGGGGCTGATTTCCCCCTTGGCTTGAATGGTTACATGTTTTTTTTGGGCGATTTCATCTTTAACGTCGGCTTAGATGGTGGTTTTCAGTTCTATGTGATTGGAAACCGAAATAAATTATCGCGGCATTGAAATGGTGGTTTTGGAGGAAAAATGGTGGCAGGACTAGTCCTGCCACCATTTTTTTTACCAAAACACCAAATTATTGATCGAATTTTTTCAACCTAAAGTCTGGTTATAATCATCTGAATATCATATGTAATACGCCTGTCCAAGCCCGATAATACCGAATAATTATCGACAATTATCTCGAGCACCCTCTACCGCAGCACCAAGACCTTTTCCATCCAGGCATAAGAACCTACGCTCACCCGAATCCCATAGATGCCCGTTGGAAGATCATCCAAGGGTATGACACCCGAAGTCGCCTTGCCACTCCTGGTGATACGGCCATTCGCATCGAAAAGAATGTAGCGTAATTCATCGAATGGAAGTGCTGGTCCCGTATCGATAATCCGAATCGCCGTTGACGCGGGATTCGGACCGAACCGCAGCGCCCG
>CAYMLN010000134.1:0-6529 GCA_964391045.1 uncultured Saprospiraceae bacterium | reverse complement strand
TGCAGGACATCATCCTTCGGATCCAGGAGCCGGAAGTCTGCGAAGAGATCCAGCAGAAGCTCACGGAGAGCGAACAGCAGCGCAAGCGATACATCCGGGAATTCATCCGGCCGCTGAAGGAGCAGCTCGACGGCCTGGGCTTCCCCTACCGCATCGTCGGCCGGCCCAAGTCCCTCGCTTCGATCTATAACAAGATCAAGAAGAAGCAGGTGCCGTTCGAGGAGATCTACGACCTCTTCGCGATCCGCATCATCCTCGACGTGCCGCCCGACAAGGAGAAGCCGGCCTGCTGGATGGTCTACAGCATCCTGACCGAGATCCACAAACCCATCCCTGAGCGGCTCAAGGACTGGATCACCACACCCAAGTCGAACGGCTACGAATCCCTCCACACGACGGTGATCGGGCCGAAAGGCCGGTTTGTCGAGATCCAGATCCGCACCGAGCGGATGGACGAGATCGCCGAGCGCGGGTTCGCGGCCCACTGGAAGTACAAGAGCATCAATACGCAGCAGCATGTGTATGAGAACTGGCTCGACAACATCCGGGACATGCTCGACGATTCGCACAAGGATGCCATCGAGTTCCTGAGCGATTTCCGGACCAACCTCTACGCCGAAGAACTCTACATCTTTACGCCGAAGGGCGACCTCAAGGTCATGCCCAAGGGGGCCACGGCGCTCGACTTCGCCTTCGCCATCCACACGGACATCGGCTACCACACCAGTGCCATCAAGATCAACAACAAGCTTGTGCCGATGGGGTACAAGCTGCAGAACGGCGACCAGGTCGAGATCATCACCAGCCGCAACCAGAAGCCCAACGAGGAATGGCTGCGGATGGCCATCACCGGCAAGGCCCGCGCCAAGATCCGCACGGCCCTGAAGGAAATGCGCAAGCAGCAATCCGAATCCGGGATGGAAAAGCTCGAGCGGAAACTGCGCGGCATGAAGGCGGACCTGGAGGAAAACGTCGATGCATTAGCGCGCCACTTCGGGTACAATGCGCGACTCGACCTCTATTTCGACATCGCGACCGAGAATTTCGATCTCGGCCAACTGAAAGCGCTTTCTGTTGAAGGCGGGCGGATCATCCTGCCCGGCAAGACGCCGCAGCGCACGGCCGTGTCGGATAACGAGCCGACGCCCACCGCCGCCCAGCCGAAGGACCTCGTGCAGCCGCGGATCTCAGTCGAAGGACAGGATGCGCAGCAATACAAGTACAGCCTCGCCACCTGCTGCAACCCCGTCGTCGGCGACGAGATCTTCGCCTACGTGACCTCCAACGTAGGGATCAAGATCCACCGTAGCAATTGCCCCAACGCCAAGCACCTGCTGGCCAGCTACGGCTACCGCGTAAAGAAGGCGGAATGGATCACCACGGGCAACACCCAGAGCATCGTCAACCTGATGATCACCGGGGTGGACTCGGGTCCCGGCGTCATCGAACGCGTCACCAACAAGATCTCCAGCGGGCTGGGCATCAATATCCGGTCATTGAGCATCGAGGGTCGCGAAGGGTATTTCGAGGGCCGGGTATCGCTGATCGTGCAGAACAAGAATCAACTCAATATGGTCATCCGGTCCCTGAAGAACCTTCAGGGAATCTCCTCCGTTTACCGTGAAAACTGATCCGTCCATGAGCCGGGGCTCCGTCATTCAGCCGCGCGGCAAATACTCCTTCGAGGAGGTACGCGCCATCTTCACCAAGCACCTGGAGCAACATCATCTTCGGCGCACACCCGAACGTTACGCCATCCTGGAGGAGATCTACAACCGGTCAGACCATTTCGATGCGGAGGCGCTGTACCTCCACATGAAGAACTCCAACTACAGGGTCTCCCGCGCGACGGTCTACAACACCTTGGAACTCCTCGTCACGTGCGACCTCATCACCAAGCACCAGTTCGGCAAGAACCTGACCCAGTACGAGAAGTCCTACGGCTTCAAGCAACACGACCACCTGATCTGCGTCAATTGCGGCAAGGTGATCGAGTTCTGCGATCCCCGCATCCAACAGATCAAGAACACCGTGAGCGAGCTGCTTGATTTCGACATCCTGCATCACAGCCTCAACATCTACGGGCAGTGCCGCGGCGGCTGTGCGCATCAGCCCCGCGAGCACCACTGATCGCGGATTCGCGACCCGATCGGGGACCCGTTTTCGCACCCCGATTTCCGGTCGCTGACCGGAAACCATCCCGTATCTTTACCGTTCGGGGCGTCATGCCCTTTTACCATTTTATGACCATTCGTTTATGGCTGTTGATGTATTGCTAGGCCTCCAGTGGGGCGACGAGGGAAAGGGCAAGATCGTCGATTACCTCGCCGACCGCTACCAACTCGTATGCCGGTTCCAGGGCGGGCCCAATGCCGGGCATACGCTATGGATCAACGGCCGCAAGACGGTCCTGCACACGATCCCGTCCGGGATCTTCCACAGCCACCTCGACAACATCATCGGAAACGGCGTGGTGATCGATCCCGTCACCCTGCTCCGCGAGATCGACGGCCTGCAGGACGCCCTGCCCGACATCCGCGACCGGCTGAAGATCGCGCGCAAGGCCCACCTCATCCTGCCCACGCACAAGATGCTGGACATGGCCTCCGAGGCGTCGAAGGGGGAAGCCAAGATCGGCTCTACGCTGCGCGGCATCGGGCCGTGCTACATGGACAAGACCGGTCGCAATGGCCTGCGCGTGGGCGATTGCCTCATGGCCGACTGGTCATCGAAGTACCAGGCCCTCAAAGACAAGCACCTCGGCCTCCTCAAGCTGTATCCCGACTTCGACTTCGACCTCGAGGCGGAAGAAACAAAATGGTTCGAGGCGATCGACCGGATGCGGGAACTGCAGCTCATCGACGCGGAATACGTCATCCATGAAGCCCTCCGTGCCGGCAAGTCCATCCTCGCGGAAGGCGCACAAGGCGTAATGCTCGATATCGACTTCGGCACGTATCCGTACGTGACCTCTTCCAACACCATCACCGCGGGCGTATGCAGCGGACTGGGCGTACCGCCCACCGCCGTGCGCAAGGTTATCGGGGTGACAAAGGCCTACTGTACCCGCGTCGGCTCAGGGCCTTTCCCCTCCGAGCTGCATGGCGTGGACGGAGAGCAGATCCGCGTGGCGGGCAATGAATTCGGCAGCACGACGGGACGCCCCCGCCGGTGCGGCTGGCTGGATGTGCCGCAGTTGAAATACGCCGTCATGATCACCGGTACGACGCACCTGGCGATCACCAAGCTGGACGTACTCAACGATTTCGACGAGATCGCCACCGCGGAGCGGTATGTGATCGGTGGCCAGGAGACCGACCAGGTGCCCTTCGACCTTTCCTCCGGTATCGAGCGGCTTGTCACGACCAAGCATGCGGGTTGGATGAGCAACATCGAAGCCACCGGTTACATGGATCTTCCGGGCGAAGTGCGCGCTTACCTGGCGTACCTCGAACGGCACATCGGCGTTCCGGCCACCTACATCTCTACCGGTCCGGAGCGCGACCAGCTGCTGGTCAGGGAGTAAACTCAGTCCCGCCGGAACGTGATCATGTACTGGTAGTCGAGCGACGTGTCATCGACGGCCATCACGTGATAGCCGGCCGACTGCAATTCGTCAATGACCTGCTTCTCGTCCAGTCGGTCCTCCATATCGGGACCGAATGGCGTATCCTTCTTCTTGAAGTCGATCACCAGGATCATGCCGCCCGGGCGGATCGCCTCGCGCAATCGCGTAAAGTAGGCCTTGCGGTCCTGGATGAAGGTGTAGGTGTTGACCAGCAGCACCTTGTCAACCTCGTCCGGGGCGAGACCCGGATCGTCAGGCTGCGCCTGGCGGATGACGAGCCGTTCCTGCAGCTCGGGCGGGAAGCGGGCCCGCTGCTCCTCCATCCACCGGATGGCATTCGGGTCGATATCGATGGCGATGACCTTGGCGCCGACATAGGCGAGCCGGCGGCTGAAATAGCCGGTGCCTGCCCCGAGATCCGCGATCACTTTGCCCTTGACGTCGCCGAGCCGCTCGATGACGAGGTCTGGCTTCTGCCAGATAACGCGTTCCGCCGACTCATAGGTCTCCGCTTCGGCCGCGAAGCCATCGGCTTCAACCGGAGGCGATGGTTCCGCAAGCGGGTGAGCCGCATCGGCCGGACCGGGCGCCGGCCTGCAGCCGGCCAACGCCGTCACCAGGACAGCCGGCAGCACAAACGCGCGGAGGATCGCTCTTATCATGACGGCGCAAAGATAGATGCGGGGCTCGTGTGCTGAGCGGGAATCAATAAAAACGCGCAGCGGCAATTCAGACCGCCTCAGGCGCGCCATTCCGGGGCGGCACGTGCCCGGTCTCCGTCTCGATATAGCGGATGACCTGCCCGGCGATATCCACACCCGTCGTCCCTTCGATGCCCTCCAATCCCGGCGAAGCATTGACCTCGAGGATGAGCGGTCCGGCGGCCGACCGGAGGATGTCGACGCCCGCGACCTTGAGCCCCATCAGGCGGGTTGCCTCGAGGGCGATCTCGGATTCGGCGGGGGTGACCTTCACCTTGCGCGAGGTAGCGCCACGGTGGAGGTTAGACCTGAACTCCCCTTCCTGCGCGATGCGCTCCATGGCCACCACGACCTTGCCGCCGAGGATAAAGACGCGGATATCCTTGCCTTCGGCTTCGGAGATAAACCGCTGCAGGAGGATCTCCTCGCGAAGGCGAATGAGCGCCTCGGAAACGGATTGCGTTGCGGCCGCGCTTTCCCCGAGGATGACGCCCTGGCCCTGGGTGCTATTGAGCGTCTTGATGACGACGGGATACTGGTGCCCCAGCACCCGCAAACATGGCTCTACATTGTCCGGGTGGCCCGTAAACACGCTGTCCGGCACCGGCAGGCCGTGACCGGCGAGATACTGCAGCGCCGACCGCTTATCGCGGGCCCGCAGCAGCGCGTCGGCCGGGATCAGCGAATAGATCCGCATGAGTTCGAACTGCCTGACCACGGCCGCGCCGTAACTCGTCACCGACGTCCCGATCCGGGGAATGACCGCATCCGGATGCTGGATGAATTCTCCCTGGTACCGAACACCCAGTTCGCCCCCAAGCACCGTCAGGTCGCACTGCAGGTGATCGACCACGCGCACCGCATGTCCGCGCCGCCGGGCGGCCATCATGAGGCTGTGCGTGGAATACAGGATCGGACTCCGGCTGAGGATCAGGATGCGCATGCGCCAAAATAGCAAAAGGCCTCCACTGCCCTCTCGAAGATTTCAAAAACGCATGTGCAGGGATTTGATACCTTCATTCCATGCCGCTCAACGACCGCCGCGTGATCACCGGGTGGGCCTTTTTCGACTGGGCCAACTCGGCGTATTACCTCGTCATCTCCACCACTGTCTTCCCGATCTACTTCATGAGCGTTTCGCCGCCGGAGGTCAGCGTGGGATCGTTTGCGCTATCGAGCGCCTCGCTCTATTCGTTTTCCGTGTCGGCCGCGTATATCCTCATCGCGCTGCTGACGCCGGTGCTGTCCGGCATCGCGGATTACAGCGGACGACGCATGCATTTCCTGCGGCTGTTCACCCTCATCGGGGCGGCGGGATGCGCGGGCCTCTTTTTCTTTCATTCGGCGGATACGGTATGGATCGGCACGGCGGCGTTCATGCTCGGCACGGTGGGCGCGGCAGGCGGCCTTGTCTTCTACGACTCCTACCTTCCGCTCATCGCCAGCGAGGACCGGTATGACGCGGTCAGCGCGAAAGGGTATGCGTACGGGTATATCGGCAGCGTATTGCTTCTCCTGGGATGCCTTGTCCTCATCCAGAAACCGGAATGGTTCGGTATCGTGCATCCTACCCTTCCGTCGCGCATCGCCTTCGTCCTTGTGGGCCTGTGGTGGATCGGTTTCTCGCAGATCACATTCCGGCGGTTGCCCAAGGATGGGCCGCGCAAGACCGAAGCGCGGATGTTCACCAAGGGTTGGCAAGAACTGGCCAAGGTCTGGACCCAGGTGCGTCATGACGTGCACGTCAAGCGCTTCCTGACCGCGTATTTCTTCTATATCGCCGGCGTGCATGCCGTGATCTACCTCGCGACCCTCTTCGCGGACACCGTGCTGGGCTTCGAGACGGCCGAGCTCATCTTCACCATCCTCCTGCTCCAGCTCGTGGCCGTTCCTGGCGCACTCCTCTTTGCGCGGGTGTCGGGGTGGTATGGCAACAAGACAAGCCTGTTGATCCAACTGGGGATCTGGGTGCTCATATGCGTTGGCGCCTACCTGACAGAAGCGAAATGGCAATTCTTCACGATTGCCGGACTGGTCGGCATGGTGCTCGGCGGGATCCAGTCGCTCTCGCGCTCCAGCTATGCCAAGCTGCTCGAAGGGAACCACCGGGACCCGACCTCGTTCTTCAGCTTCATGGACGTGCTCTCCAAGCTGGCCATCGTCTCCGGTACATTCATCTTTGGCCTGGTCAATGCCATCACAGGCAATATGCGCCTGAGCGTGCTCGCGCTGGCGACGTTCTTCATCACCGGCATGATCG
>CAYMLN010000133.1:0-6550 GCA_964391045.1 uncultured Saprospiraceae bacterium | reverse complement strand
GTCGTAGACCGCGGAGTCGCCGTGCGGGTGGTATTTCCCCAGCACCTCCCCCACGATCCTGGCGGACTTCTTGAACGGCTTGTTATGACCGAGTCCCAGCTCGTGCATGCCGTAGAGGACGCGCCGGTGCACCGGCTTCAATCCGTCCCGCACGTCCGGCAGCGCCCGGGAGATGATGACGGACATCGAGTAGTCGATGTAGGCCGTCTTCAGCTCCTTCTCGATACTTATCGGTATAACCTTCTGATTTTCTGACATATATATTTGAAAAAGGAATGCGAATTAAAGCTCGTAAAGATACGTATTTACCCCGTTTTCCGGAAGGAAACGGCGGCATTTCTGCAGGTATTTTCCACCCGCTCCGCCCCGTCGACACGATTTACAAATAATCATTTTATGTAAATCCTAATCTTCTCATTATCTGAAACATATGCAAGACGAATGAATTCTATTTGATCCTACCCGTCCGGCATGGCAACCGGCATCGCCTTTCTTTGGCTAATTTTGCGGGCCTTGGAAGACGTCAAGCCCTACCGGACCCCCGACAAAGACAAGAAGCAGGAGGTCGAACTAATGTTCGACAACATCTCCCGCCGTTACGACCTGCTCAACCGGTTGCTTTCCCTGGGCATCGACGTGGGCTGGCGGAAGAAGGCCCTGAACATGCTGAAGCCCTTCGCGCCGACCCGGATCCTCGATATCGCGACGGGCACGGGCGACATGGCCTTCATGGCCGACCGGATGCTGCAGCCGCGGGAGATCGTCGGCCTGGACCTCTCGGCCGGCATGCTGGACGTGGCCCGAAAGCGGAGCGCGACGGCCGACAAGACCGGCCCGGCCGCGATCACCTTCGTGAAGGGCGATGCCGAGAAGATCGACTACCCGGACAATTCCTTTTCCGCGGCAACCGTGGCCTTTGGGGTACGCAATTTCGGCGACCTGCAGGCCGGCCTGACGGAGATCCGCAGGGTTCTCCAGCCGGGCGCGCCGTTCGTCATCCTGGAATTCACCCGCCCCCGCCGCTTTCCCGTTAAACAGCTCTTCCAGATATACTTCCGCCACATTCTTCCGTTAATAGGAGCATGGACGTCGGGCGACAAGCGGGCGTATACGTATCTCTTCGAGTCCGTCCAGGCCTTTCCCGATTACGAGCGGTTTACCGCCGAACTGGAACGCGCCGGGTTCGTCCGCACCGCCTTTAAACCGCTATCCCTGGGCATATGCGCCATCTATATCGGCTTCAAATCCTGACCTGCCTCCTGCTGGCCACCCTCGCCCGACCGGCGGAGGCCCAGTACAATCGCGGCAACCAGAATTTCAGGCAATTCAACAACAAGGCCTACTACTTCGGCCTGACGTTCGGCTTCAACAGCGCCGACTTCAAGGTCAACCATTCCCAACGTTTCATCCTGAACGACAGCTTCAACATCACTGAAGGGCTCGGGGGCCCGGGCCTTAACGTGTCCATGATCGCCAACATGAAACTGGGCGACCACTTTGATTTCCGGTTCCTGCCCGGCTTCTCTTTCGTGGGCCGGAAATTCTACTACCTCGGCACGGACAATGAGACCGAGCAGACGCGCAACATCGAGGGCGTCCTGGTCCAGTTTCCCCTCCAGGTCCGCTTCAAGTCCGATCCATTTAACGACATGCGGGTGTATGTCCTCGGCGGCGCCAAGTACACGTATGACGTGGCCTCGAATGCGGCCATCCGCCGCGAGCAGGGTGCGCGCATCGTCCGGATCTCGCCGCACGACTTCTCGCTCGAACTGGGCACGGGCTTCCAGTTCTTCTTTCCCTACTTCATCTTTTCGCCCGAGCTGAAGATCTCCCACGGCATCGGCAATATCCTGTTGTACAACAACAAGCTGTCCCAGTCGACCGTCATGGAGCGGGTCTTCTCGCGGACACTCACCCTCAGCCTCCACTTCGAAGGATAACCTCCGCCCGGAGGTCGTCGAAGAATGCCGCGAACCGCCGGTCGATCTCGGCGGCATACCGGTCATAGGGCTCCAGGGCCCTGGCGATGACATTGTCAAAAGAGGCTCTCCGGCTGAGCATGGCCAGCGTATGTCCCATGCGTTCACGCGATTCACAGGACTCGAGCCATCGGTTGTCCAGCATCCGGCGCACCCGCGGCTGATACGCGACAGGGATAAGATCTAAATGCGCCTCCACAATGGCATACCGCACCGCACAATAGTCGGCAAGGGGTTGCGGATGATACCGGTCCCAATGCCGCGAGAGGATGAAGTCCATCAGGACATCCGCGACAACCGGCGTGTACTTGCCCTGGTCGGGCCGTAGCAGGTCGCGGATCGCGGCGACGTGCACGTGATCGTCCGTAAATCGGTCAATATGCCGGTGCAGGAGAACGCCGCGCATCATTGCGTCGGGCAGGTCCGGAAAGTCCCGGGGCTTGAGCAGGTCGCCCCACAGGTTGCCCATCAACACGAGGTCGTCGTCGGGCGAGAGGTAGGCGTGGGCGAGATAATTCAAGGTGCGTCGTCCGGGGGGATGAAGTGTGTTATCTTTGCGCCCTCAAATTACTGCGGCAACGCGCCAATCCAGCAACTCATGGGCCTCAAATGCGGTATCGTCGGATTACCCAACGTCGGGAAATCCACATTGTTCAACGCGCTGACCTCCGCCGGCGCCCTGGCGGCCAACTATCCGTTTGCCACCAAGGAACCGAACATCGGCGTGATCACGGTGCCGGATCCCCGGCTCGATGAACTCGCCCGCCTCGTCAAGCCGCAGCGCACGGTGCCGACGACCGTCGACATCGTCGACATCGCCGGCCTCATCAAGGGCGCTTCCCAGGGCGAAGGCCTTGGCAACCAGTTCCTCGCCAACATCCGCGAGGTGGACGCCATCCTCCACGTTGTCCGGTGCTTCGACGACGACAACGTCGTGCACGTCGACGGGTCGGTCAACCCGATCCGCGACAAGGAGATCATCGACATCGAGCTCGGCCTGAAGGACCTCGAGTCGGTGGACAAGCGGATCGACCGCGCGAGCAAGCAGGCCAAGAGCGGGAAGAAGGAAGACCAGGACGTGGTCGCATGGCTGCAGCAACTGCGCGCCCATCTCCTCTCCGGCAAGCCGGCACGTTCGTTCGAGGTGCCGGATATCCATGCCGACGTGATGCGCGAGATGATGCTGCTCACGGCCAAGCCGGTCCTCTATGTCTGCAATGTGGACGAGGGATCGGCACAGACGGGCAATGCCTACACGAAGCAACTTGCCGAGGCCGTCGCGCCGGAAGGCGCAGGACTGCTCATCATCAGCGCCGCCATCGAGGCGGAGATCGCTGCGCTCGACACGATCGAGGAACGCATGGAGTTTGTCAAGGACATGGGCCTCGACGAGCCGGGCGTCAACCGCGTGATCCGCGCGGCGTACGACCTGCTCCACCTGATCACCTACTTCACGGCCGGGGAAAAGGAAGTGCGCGCATGGACGGTCCACAAGGGCGACAAGGCCCCGCAGGCCGCGGGCGTGATCCACACCGATTTCGAGAAAGGCTTCATCCGCGCCGAGGTCATCAAGTATGACGACTTCATCAAGTACGGTTCCGAACAGGCGGTGAAAGAAGCTGGAAAGATGGGCGTCGAGGGCAAGGAGTATGTCGTCGGTGACGGCGACATCATGCACTTCCGGTTCAACGTCTGATCCTGCGGGCCGTTGACAGCCTCAGCGGATTACTACCGGTACATCACCTGCTTGACCGCCTTGATCACCCGTTCCGGGTTGGGCAGGTATTCCTCCACGAGCGTAGGCGCGTAGGGCAGCGAGGTGTCGGCGGCATTGATCCGCATGACCGGCGCATCGAGGTAGTCGAAGGCGTGTCGCTGCACGGCGTAGGCGATCTCGCTGGAGACGCCGGCAAAGGGCCATGACTCGTCGACGACGACGAGGCGGTTAGTCTTCTGTACCGACCGGATGATCGTCTCATAGTCGAGGGGACGGATCGTGCGCAGGTCGATGACCTCGGCCGAGATGCCTTCCTTCGCAAGTTCTTCCGCAGCTTTCTTTGCCACTTCCATCATCTTGTTGAAGGACACGATCGTGACGTCGGTACCCTCCCGGCGAATAGCGGCCTTGCCGATCGGCACAAGGTATTCCTCCTCGGGCACTTCACCCTTCAGGCCGTAGAGCTGCTCGCTCTCCATCACGCATACCGGATCATTGTCCCGGATGGCCGACTTGATTAGGCCCTTGGCATCGGCGGGATCGATGCAGCTGATCACCTTGAGGCCGGGGCAGTTGGCCAGCCAGGACTCGAAGGTCTGGCTGTGCTGCTGGGCGAGCTGGCCCGCGGAGCCGCTCGGGCCCCGGAAGACGATCGGGCAGGAGAAATCACCGGCCGACTGGGACAGCGTCTTGGCGGCGTTGTTGACGATCTGGTCGAAAGCGAGGACCGCGAAGTTCCACGTCATGAACTCGACGATGGGCCGGAGGCCGTTCATCGCCGCGCCAACGCCGATGCCGGCGAAGCCGAGCTCCGCGATCGGCGTGTCGATCACGCGCTTCGGGCCGAACTCATCCAGCATGCCCTTGCTCACCTTGTAGGCGCCGTTGTACTCGGCAACCTCCTCCCCCATCAGGAAGACCGTGCTGTCACGGCGCATTTCTTCCACCATTCCTTCGCGGATCGCATCCCGCAGCGTCAATTCCCTGGCCATAGCCTTTGTCTTGGATTTAGCGGGGCAAAGGTAAGGAATCCCGCTCACCGCGACAGCCCCGAAAGCCACGGCAAATCGGACGGGCGCATTACCTTTACGCCGCCTTGAGATCGTTCCGATTCAACTATACCCCCTACTACTGGCTGACCGTCTCCAGCCTGGCCGTCCTCCTGTTGCTTGGCAGCCTCTTCGTCTGCACGTTCTGGTTTTCAGACCGTTGGGAGGATCTGTTCAAGGAAAACATCGAATTCCTCGTGGAATGCGGCCCGGGTCTCGACAAAGCGGCGGAAGACGCGCTCAGTGAAAAGCTGGCGGCGATGGACGGCGTGACCAATCTCCGCTTCGTGCCCGCCGATGACGCCCTTGCCTTGATGCGTGAGGAACTCGGCGACATCGCCCTGCCGGACACGATGGACAACCCATTCACCGCCTCCTACCGGTTCAACTTGCGTCCGGAGTTCGTCGATGCGGAAACCGTCGCAGGGCTAAAGAAAACCATCGTTGCCCTCGAGGGCGTCGAGAATTTCTATTATCCGGACGACTTGTACGGTGAACTGCGTGAACGGCTGAGGAAATTCGCCCTGATCACCGGCGGTATCGGCGGGCTCCTCGTCCTGCTGATCCTCGTGATGATCCACCACCAGATCCGGATGTACATCATGCAGCACCGGTACCATATCCGGACGATGTCGCTCGTCGGCGCTACCCGCGCCTACATCCGCAAGCCGTTCATCGCCGAGGTGCTGAAGATGAGCAGCTTCTCCATCCTGGTCGCGGCCATCGGTTTCCTCCTGGTCTTGTTGTGGATCGGCAAGGCAACGGGCTATCCCGTCTTTGCGCACGGCTTCGACATGGTGAGCGTCGGCTTGCTGTTTATCGTGTCCCTCGGCACGCTGGTCTCCTTTGCCGCGGCATGGTCAGCCATCCAGCGCTACCTGGAGTCCACGGACGCCCGCGACTTTATCTGAGCGAATTTATCTGCGCGCAGCCGACCTGCAGGATCAGCTCCTGCCGTCCTGCTTGAAGACATCCGCCATCACGGACTTGAGGTCTTCCCCGGCGATCTTCTTGACGATGATCCTCTTGTCCTTGTCGAGGATGAAGACCTGCGGCGTGGTCTTGATGTCGTAGACGGTCTTGTACCGGTTGCGGAGGTATTGGTCCGCCGCATTCACCCAGATGTCCATGCCTCGCTCCTTTACGGCATCCCAACAGGATGAGATGTCGCTGCCGGTCTTCGTGCAGATAGCCAGCAGCTCAACACCCTTGGGCTTGTATTCCTTGTAAAACTCGATGACCGCGGGGATCGACTTCTTGCAGTGGCCGCACTCCGGGTCCCAGAAGAAGAGGACCGTGTAGTCCGCCTGGATCCCATGGATGGACACCTTGCTGCCGTCCGGCTTGATGAACTCAAGATCTGGAGCAACCTTTCCGATCAGGATGGGGCGGGTCACGTCGGCCTGGTTCAGCATTTTATCCAGCTGCTCCTGCTCTACCCAAGGCGCCATCCCCTTTGCATAGTAATTGTCGATGAGATGGACGTACACGGCATCCATGCCCATGCGCTTTGACTTGACCGCCTCGTTGAGAAAATACACGAGATAGTACTGGAAGGCGTCTTTATTGTCCTTCATCCTGCCGAGCAGGAAATCAATGGCGACGATCTGGCTGTCCGGATACGGATAGGTCAGCTTCTGGGTATAGAAGTCGATCTTGGGGTGCATGAGGCCGGTCCGGATGGCCCGCGGATCCGCCAGGTCGAAGCCGTCGAAGTAATGGGCCTTGAAGTACTCGAATACCTTCACCTTCCGCTCCTGCTCGGGAAGCGCCGAATAGTCCGGCAGCGGCACCTCCGGGTTGGC